>DASWSY010000346.1:0-4020 GCA_036402415.1 Rhizobacter sp.
GGGGGCCGTTCTAGGCGGGTTGGGTGCGCTTGGCGGTCTTGTGCAGGTACATGCGCGCGTCGGCGTGCATGAGGAGCTGCGACCCCGAGTTGATCTCGGAGCCGAAGGCGATGCCGTAGCTGATGCCCGCGTCGTGGTAGCCGGCCTCGCGCAGCTTGCGCTCGACCACCACGAGCGTGCTGCGCACCAGATCCTCCTGGTGGCGCTCGCCCAGCACCGCGAACTCGTCGCCGCCGATGCGGAAGACGCCCAGGCCGTCCGCCTTCAGCATGCCAAGGCCCTGCGCGAACTCGCGCAGCAGGCCATCGCCGTGGGTGTGGCCGCGTTCGTCGTTGATGCGTTTCAGCCCGTCGAGGTCGATCATCACCAGCATCACGCGCTGCGAGGCCATGGGGTCGTTCGGCACGTGCGTCATCTTGGTGAGCGTGCGGTCGAAGGCGTGGCGGTTGCCGATGCCGGTGAGCGAGTCGGTGCTGGCCTGGTTGAGGGCGTCGTTGAGCTGCTGCAGGTAGGCGTCTTTCTCGCGGCCGAGCAGGCGGATCTTGTCGGCCAGCGCGAAGGCGAGCAGCACCGCATCGGTGGTGGCGCCGAGCAGGGTGAAGAGCTCGATGTTGCGCATCACGCTCGGCACCAGGCCGAAGTTGGCCGGCAGGATCAGGATGGCCGGCAGCAGCAGCGCGAAGAAGGCCGCCAGGAAATAGCGCGCGGGCAGGAAGCCCTGGCCGAGGCGGATCATGCCGGCCACGAGTGCCGTGCTCAGCGAGACCGAGATCACGGCGGTGGCCAGCAGGTGCGCATAGGCCACCGAGATGAAGCACACCGGCGTGAGCGCCAGCGCCACGAAGATGGTGCCGCGGGCGAAGGTGGCCAGCCGCGGCGCATGTTCCTTGAGCCGCAGGAACTCCAGGAAAAAGAGGCTGTTGAACACCGACGACAGGAAGAACATGACGTAGTGCCACGAGAGCACCCGCCAGCCCAGCCAGTCGGACAGCACGTGCAGCGTCAGCGCCCACGAGGCTGTGGCCACCAGCAGGTAGAGCGCGTAGTACAGCATCGACTTGTCGCGCACGCCGAGGTAGACGAAGAGGTTGTAGAGGGCGAGCACCAGCATGGCGCCCAGGGCGCTGAGCGTGAGCACGTTCTCCGCCACCACCGTCTTGCGGTAGCTGGCTTCGCTGGCCACGTAGATGCTCGGGTAGCGTGCGAAGTAGCGGCTCTCGATGCGCAGCAGCACCTGGGCCACGGCGCCGGGCGGCAGCTCGACGTTGCCGCCGTAATGCATCATGTAGTCGCTCGTGCCGTGGTATCCGGTGATGAACGACTGCACCGGTTTGCCTTCGGTGTAGACGCGCACCTCGATGCGCTCCATCAGCGTGCCGGTCGGGTCGACCACCCAGCGCGTCTGCCGCGTGTCGTTCTGGACGGTGGCGTGGAACCAGTAGCTGCCACCGAAGAGGCTCACGCGCTCGGTCGGCTTCTGCCGCGCGAGCCAAGCAGGCAGTTCCTTCCCGGTGGCGGGTGGGGCTCCATCCTGGGCGAGGTAGAACTGGCCGCGACGCGAGATCTCGGCCTCCGCGTCGGCGTTCAGCGAGACGGGGTGGGCCTGGGCTCGGGCGCCGGCGCCGGTGAGCACGGCGGCCAGGAAGGCCATCGCGAGAAGCAGCCCGTGCAGTGCACGGGGCAGAGGGCGTGACAACCCGGGCATTGCGGCATCGCCTCCGGTCTTGGGGTGGCGTGGAATGTAACAAATGCTCTGCGCACCCGGGAGCGGGTTTGCGGTGGCGAACCACGCGGTGCGCCGCACGTGCGCGCCGGGTTCGTGCGCAAGTTGGCGCTTTCGCGCCGCCGGCTCAGAGGTCGTTTTCGCCGACGATCTTTTCCGGGTAGCCGCTGATGGCGCGCGAGGCCTGCATGCCGGCCATCACCGCGGCCTCCACGCAACCGGCGTTGATGCCGGTGCGCAGCCAGTCACCCGTCGCATAGAAGTTCGCGAAGCCGGAGTTGTCGGCGCGCAGGCGGTGCTGGGTGCTGTTGACGACCGACAGCACGTAGCGCTCCGACGGGTCGACATTGGCGCGCCAGTACTGGCTGTCGAAGCGCTGCTCGCCCACGCCCCCGTTCATGTCGACGAGGCTCGACCAGTCAAAGCCCGTCACCGTGGCCACCGCCGGCCACAGCGCATGGATCTGATGCTGGAGCTGGTTGATCGCGCCGAGCTTCACCTCGGCGGCCATGCGTGCGGGGTAGGCGTGGTCGCTGAACGGCGGGTAGGCCTTGACCGGTAGCGCGCTGCAGAAGTACGAGACGTTCTTCGGCTGGTAGGGCGCGGGCCAGTCTTCGCGCGGCAGCGTCTGGTCCATCGGGCCCCAGGTGTCGAAGGGCTCGGTGAAGGCGGTCAGCACGGGCTCTTCGTCGCCGCGGCCGTAGTACGGCCAGCCGAGCTGGTGGATGTCCCGGTCGAGCCACACCTGGTAGGCCTGGGTGGCCACCGTCTTCACGTTGGCGACCGCCGCCTGCATCGTCGGGCTGCGCGCCACGAGCTGCGGGCAGATGAGCTGCAGCGCGTCTTGCGCGATGCCGAACACCACCGCGTCGAAGTCCACGCCACGTTGCAGCGTGAGGGTGGGCAGCGGTTTCTTGAAGGTCTGCGCGTAGAGCTCGGGCCAGTTGCTCCAGTTCGATTCCAGATTGACGTCGTGCTGCTGCAGCAGGGCGGCCTGGGCCTTGTCGAGCAGCTCGTACTTGGGCGTGCTCGGCCAGCAGGCCAGGCCCTTGACCGGCACCAGCGGGTCGTACGCGCCGCCCGGCACGTCGACCTGCCGGGTCATGCGGATCTGGCCGACGAGGTCGCTGCCGGCCTCGGGCACCAGTTCGTCCACCTTGTGGAAGAACTCGAATTTCACGCCACGCTTCTTCAGCACCTCGTAGAAGGGCGTGAACACCGTGTCGCCCATGCCCGCCTGCATCTTCCACATGATGCCGCCCTGGTAGGCGCAGCTCATGCGGAACATGCCGCGCAGCATGGTGCCCGCTTCGATGTTGGGCCTGGCGAAGTCGCCATCCTCGTAGGCAAAGACCAGGTCGTAGAGGCCGCGGATGGGCGCCGAGTCGACGCTGATCTTCACGTTGGCGCCGTGCTTGGCGAGCCAGTCGCGCAGGTCGATGTCGTTGATGACGTCGAAGCCGTGCACGAACACGCCGTCTTCCAGCATGCCGATGAGCGAGGCGAGCGCGAGGTCGATGCAGATGTAGAGGCGGCGCAGGTCGTCGGCCACGCTGGCGTCTTCGGCGGCGGCGCCGTAGCGTTCCTGCAGGGCCGCGCGCACGCCCTTGAGCGTGGCCGCCTGCAGGGCGTGGTCGTGGTGGTCCTGCTCGGCCAGGGCCGGCAGGCTCTGCACGAAGGACCACGCCGCGTCGAACACGCTGTGCACGTCGGCGGCGATGGTCTCGACCGTGCGCTCGATGCGTTCGGCAATCGCTTCGAGCCAGCCGCCGCCGGCGGTCTCGGCCACCGCGACGGCGCTCGTGCTGCGCGTCACGACCGTGACGCTGCCGTGCCGGGCATCCAGGTCGCCGAGCCACATCTTCACCCACTCGTACATGGTGAGGGCGATGTCCCAGAGCGTCACGTCCTCGTCGCCGGTGCCCGGCACGCCGGGCATCTCGGGCGTGTCGATGAGCCACTGGCGCCAACGTCCGTCGATCAGTTCGCTCAGGCAGAAGGAGTGCTGCGGCTTGAAGGCGTCCTGCCAGGTGGCCAGCGGCGCGCCGGGCGGGCGGCCGAGCAGGCCATACGCCTTCTGGATGGTGGCGAAGGCGTTCTGATAGAAGCCGAACCAGATGTGCAGCCCGTGCTCCTCGATGCGCTGGCCGATCTGCGCATTGCGCCCGCTCGCGCCCTTGCCGCCCAGGCGCCAGCCCATCTGGTACACGGTGATGTCGTACTGGTTCTCCCAGCCGGGCTGGTCGGTCAGGTAGAAGGCGGTGGTCATCGCCGACACACCGCCGCCGAGGATGGCG
>DASWSY010000347.1:0-1928 GCA_036402415.1 Rhizobacter sp.
GTCTCGGTGCGGTTGTCGTAGGCGTAGAAGCCGCCCACCATGCGCTTGCGCGTGCTGATCACCTGGGCAAGCCGGCCGCGCACCTCGACCTTCTGGCCTTTCAGCGGCTTGCCGGTGGTGTCGAGCGCGATCGCCTGGAACAGCACCCGCCCGCGGTTGCTGGCCCACGAGCCGGTCTTCACGCCCAGCACCACCGCGCTGGGCCACAGCGGCACGCGGGTCGAGGCGGTCTGCACCTCGCCGTTGGGGTCGTTGAAGGTGACTTCGGTGACGAGTTCGCTCGGTCGGGTGATCGCCGGCAGGTCCTTCAGCGTGACGGTGGCGGCGCCATGGCGGTCGGTGGTGAGGGGCAGCTTGTCGGCGACGAGCTTGCCCTGTTCACCGCGCGGCTCCTCATCGTCATCGCGCGTCTCGCGCGGCGGGCCGAAGCTGAACTCGTCGTAGCCCGGCATGCTGGTGCTGCGCTCGCGCAGCAGCGCGGTCAGGCGCGCCGGCGCCTGGCCCATGCCGCCGCCGGAGAAGTAGTTGAGCTGTACGCTGACCGGCAACTCCTTTGGCGCGACCGGCACCGCCTTGGGCCCGCTCACGCGCGCATCGACGAGCGGCAGCCGGAACTCCTCGACACGGAAGCTGCCGCTCGCCCAGCGGCGCTGCAGGCCGTCGTCCTTCCCGCTCTCGCGTTCCAGCACCACGTCGTAGACACCCAGCTTGGCGGCACCGGGAATGTTCCAGCTTGCACTTGCACTGCGCGCGCCGTTCCAGCGCAGCGGCTGCGCGTATTCCTGGCCGCTGCCCTGGTGGACGATCTTCATGCGCGTGGGCAGCTCGGCCGCCGTCAGCATCGCCAGGCCGGCGGAGGTCTCGCGCCGGATGAAGTGCTTCATCGACACCGTCTCGCCGGCGCGCAGCAGGGTGCGGTCGAACACGGTGTGGGCACGCAGGTCGGGCTGGGGGTCGAGGCTCGTCGGGTGGCTGAAGCGCCACGACTCGATGCCCTTCTGCCAGCCGCTGAAGACGAAGGCGAGGTCGGCCGCACCCTGGGCGCCCGCCTTGCGCGCGGTGACGAAATGGCCTTCGGCCTCTTCGCCTTCGCACTCGATCTGGCGGGCCTCCAGCGGCTTGTCGACGCGGGCGAGGCCGGTGCTGTCGGTGCGGCCGGTCCACAGGCGCTCGCCGGCGCAGCCGTAGACCGACACCTCGGCCTCGGCCACCGGCTTGCCGCGGTCGAGGGTGGTGACGAAGACCAGGCTGTTCTCGCGGCCGAGCTTGTAGTGCACGCCGAGGTTGGTGGCGAGCACACCGGTGCGGACGTACATCGGCGCCTTCTTGTCGAGCAGCGACTCGCCGAGCCGGCGCGACTCGATCTCGACCACGTGGTAGCCGGGCTCGGAGAGCGGAATGCCCACCACCTCGAAGGGCCGCGGGTCGCCGCCCAGCAGGCGCGGCAGGTCGAGGCGCTTCACCTCGGGTGTGTTGGCAAGCAGCGAGCTCTCGCGCGTCTGCTGCTCGCGGTGGTGGGCACGGTCGACCTTCAGGTACCAGGCGCGGATGTCGGCATCGGTGCGCAAGGTCTTGATGCGCACCGCACCCGAGGGGGCCGCGGGTCGCAGGTCGCCCTGCACGTGGCGCAGCGTCACCGGCAGCAGGGCCTCGGCCTCGCGCCCGCCCCACTCCACCACGCCAAAGGGTGCGGCGGCGAACTTGGCGATGGGCGGCGCTTCGCCGGTCGCGACCTGGAGCGGGAAGCTGCTCGCGTTGGCGAGCGTGCGGCCGGCCGTGTCCTTCACCTCGCGCGGCAGCTCCAGCGTCATCGCCATCGATTCGGGCAGGGGCGCGGGGAAGCGGACTTCGCTCACCTCGGCGGCGCTGTCGTCGCGGTCGAACTCGGGCTTGAGCGCCGCGCCCGAGGCAGGCTTGAGGCGCACCGC
>DASWSY010000348.1:0-4704 GCA_036402415.1 Rhizobacter sp.
TCGACGACTCCGGCATCGCCGATGCGCCGCGCAAGCTGCTGCTGGTCGACCGCCGCAAGGCCGCGATGCTGGGCGTGCCGCAGGCCGCCATCGTGAGCACGCTGCGCGCGGGACTCGCAGGCGAGGCTGCCGCCTACCTGCACGACCAGAGCAAGTACCCCGCAGCCGCCACGATCCAGTTGCCGGCCGAAAGTCACGGCGACCTCAACGCGCTCTTGCAACTCGGCGTGCGCGGCGCGGCGGGGCAGCTCGTGCCCATCCGCGAGCTGGTGACGGTGAGCGACACGCTGCGCGAGCAGCCCATCCACCACAAGGACGGCCTGCCGGTGCACTACGTGGTGGGCGACATGGCCGGCGCGGTCGACAGCCCGCTCTACGGCATGTTCAAGATGCGCGGTGCGCTGGCCCAGGTGCAAACGCCCGGCGGCGGCACGCTCGGCGAGACCTTCATTAGCCAGCCCGCCGACCCGTGGCGCGACTACGCCCTCAAGTGGGACGGCGAGTGGCAGATCACCTACGACACCTTCCGCGACATGGGCGCGGCGTATGCGGTCGGCCTGGTGCTGATCTACCTGTTGGTGGTCGCCCAGTTCGGCTCGTACCTCACGCCCTTGATCATCATGGCGCCGATCCCGCTCACCATCGTGGGCGTGATGCCGGGCCACGCGCTGCTGGGTGCGCCGTTCACGGCCACCAGCATGATCGGCATGATCGCCCTGGCCGGCATCATCGTGCGCAACTCGATCCTGCTGGTCGACTTCATCCGCCTGCAGGTCTCGCAAGGCATGCCGCTCGAAGACGCGGTGGTGCGCTCGGCCGGCACGCGTGCGCAGCCCATCCTGCTCACCGGCCTGGCCGCGATGCTGGGCGCGTTCTTCATCCTCGACGACCCGATCTTCAACGGCCTGGCCATCTCGCTGGTCTTCGGCATCTTCGTGAGCACCCTGCTCACGCTGGTCGTCATCCCGCTGCTTTATTTCGTGGCCTACCGGCACCCGCGCGTGCCGCAGGCGTCTTCCTTCCCCACTCAAGGAGCAACGTCATGAGCTCATGGCAACTCGTCCGCCTGTTCGCAGGCAGTTTCATCCTCCTGTCGCTCGCGCTCGGCGTGCCGGGCAGCATGCTCTTCGTGAGCACCTGGTGGCTGGCGTTCACCGCCTTCGTCGGCGTGAACCTGCTGCAGAGTGCCTTCACCCGCTGGTGCCCGCTGGAAATCATCCTGCGCAAGCTGGGCGTGCCCGCGGGCTGTTGAGCCGGAGGCCGACATGCAACTCGTCTGCCCTGCCTGCGGCACCAGGAACCGCGTTCCCGACGAACGCCTCGCCGACGCGCCGATCTGCGGCCGCTGCAGCACCGAACTGATGGCCGCCAAGCCGGTGGCATTGGGCGATGACCGCTTCACGGCGTTCATCGAGGGCACCGAGCTGCCGGTGCTGGTGGACTTCTGGGCCGAATGGTGCGGCCCCTGCCGCATGATGGCGCCGCAGTTCGAAGAGGCGGCAGCCCAACTGCCGCAGGTGCGCTTTGCCAAGGTCGACACCGAGGCCTCGCCGCAGGCCAGCGTGCGCCAGCGCATCCGCAGCATCCCGACGATGGTGCTGTACCACCGCGGCGTCGAGGTGGCACGCCGCTCGGGGGTCATGCCGGCACGCGAGATCGTGCGCTGGGTGCAGTCGCAGCTCGCGACGACCGGGGCGGCGCCATGACCCGTGCCCGGCGCCTGCGCGCCAGCGTGGCCGCGTGCCTGGCGCTGATCGCCACCCACGCGTGGCCACTCGACCTGCTGCAGGCCTGGCAAGGCGCCGAGCAGCACGCGCCGGATGCCGCCGTGGCCCGCGCCGCCCGCGATGCAGGCACGGCGCGCGGCGAACAGTCCCGCGCGCTGTGGCGGCCGGGCGTGATGCTCGAAGGCGGCGTGTCGTACGCCAACGGCGAGACCTCCGTGCGCGGCGCGCAGTTCGCCGCCCCCGGCTTCGCTGCGTCGAACGGCGTCGCGTTCGACACCTCCGTCACCGGCGGCACCGCCACGCGCTATGCGCTGGCCCTGCGCCAGCCGGTCTACAGCCGCGAGCGCACGGCGCGCAGCGAGTCGCTCGCCCTCTCGGCCGAGGCGGCCCGGCACGAGTGGGCGCTGTCGCGCCAGGCGCTGATGCTGCGCACGGCCGAGGTCTATTTCAACGCCGCGCTGGCCGCCGAGCGCCTGTACCTGGTCGAGCGCCAGCAGCGTGCGGTCGACCAGGCCGCCACCGAGGCGCAAGACCGCTTCCGCCTCGGAGACCGTCCGGTGACCGATGTGCACGAAGCCACCGCGCGTGCGGCCACGCTGGAAGCCGAGCGGCTCGCCGCCCACACGCAGCTCGAGCTGGCACGACAGGCGCTGGCCGACCTCACCGGCCTGCCCGTCGCCACCGCGCCGCTCGCCCTGCCGGCGGGGGCCTGGCCCGACGAACTCGGCGCCCTGCCCGACTGGCTGGCCCGCGCCGAACGCCAGAACCCGGCGCTGAAGCTTGCCGAAACCTCGCTGCGCGTGGCCGAAGCGCAGGGGCGCGCGTCCAGTGCCGCCTTCTCGCCGACCGTCGACGTGGTGGCACAGGTGGGGCGCGAGCGCCTGTCGGGCGACGGCAGCTTCGGCAACGCCAGCAGCACGACACGCAACAGCGCGGTGGGCCTGCAGCTCGCGGTGCCGCTCTACACCGGTGGCCTGCGCAGCGCCCAGGGCCTGGAGGCGCGCGCCCTCGTCGCGCGGGCCCAAGCCACGCTCGACCAGGCACGCCAGCAGGTGGCTCAGGACACCCGCGCCGCCTGGCTCGACCTCGCCGTGGGCCAGAGCCGCACCGCGGCCCTCGCCGCATCGCTGGCCGCGAGCCATGCACGGCTCGATGCCACCCGCGTGGGATTGCAGGCCGGCGACCGCACCACGCTCGACCTGCTGAACGCCGAGAACGACGCCTCGGCCGCCGACATCGCCCTGGTGCAGGCCCGCACCCAGCTCATGCTCCATCGCCTGAAGCTCGCGGCACTGGCCGGCGAGCTCGACGATGCCACCGTGCAGCGGGCCAACGCCCTGCTGCAGCCCCCCCGCCCCTGAAGGAGACAGACATGGCCCACATCGTCGTACTCGGTGCCGGCATCGGCGGCATGCCCGCCGCGTATGAGCTCAAGGCGGCACTCGGCCGCGAGCACCGCGTGACCGTGATCAACGCGGTCGACTATTTCCAGTTCGTGCCGTCGAACCCCTGGCTCGCGGTCGGCTGGCGCGACCGCGAGGCCATCACCCTGCCCATCGCGCCGGCGCTCGCCGCCAAGGGCATCGAGTTCATCGCGCAGCCGGCCACGCGCATCGACGCCGAGGGCCATGCCGTGGAACTGAAAGACGGCAGCCGCATCGCCTACGACTACCTCGTGATCACCACCGGCCCGCGCCTCGCGTTCGAAGAGGTGCCCGGTGCCGGCCCGATGGGCGGCTTCACGCAGTCGATCTGCACCGTCGACCATGCCGAGCACGCGCTCGCCGAATACCGGAAGTTCCTCGAGGACCCGGGGCCGGCCATCATCGGCGCGATGCCGGGGGCGAGCTGCTTCGGCCCGGCCTACGAGTTCAGCTTCATCTTCAGCCGCGACCTGCAGAAGCGCCGGCTGCGCCACAAGGTGCCCATCACCTACGTGACCAGCGAACCCTACATCGGCCACCTGGGCCTGGGCGGCGTGGGCGACTCCAAGAGCATGCTCGAGAGCGAGTTCCGCAACCACGACGTGAAGTGGATCTGCAACGCGAAGGTCACCAAGGTCGAAGCCGGCAAGATGTTCGCGACCGAGCTCGACGACATGGGCCTGGTGAAGAAGGAGCATGAGCTGCCCTTCAAGTTCAGCATGATGCTGCCCGCCTTCAAGGGCGTGGACCCGGTGGCGGCCGTCGAGGGCCTGTGCAACCCGCGCGGCTTCGTGCTGATCGACGAGCACCAGCGCAGCAGGAAATACCGCAACATCTTCTCGGCCGGTGTGTGCGTGGCCATCCCGCCGGTCGAGGCCACGCCCGTGCCCACTGGCGCGCCCAAGACGGGCTACATGATCGAGTCGATGGTGACCGCGATCGTGCACAACATCGTGGCCGACATCGAAGGCCGACCCGCCACCGCCAAGGGCACGTGGAACGCGATCTGCCTGGCCGACATGGGCGACACGGGCGCGGCCTTCGTGGCGTTGCCCCAGATCCCGCCGCGCAACGTGAACTGGTTCAAGAAGGGCAAGTGGGTGCACCTGGCCAAGATCGCGTTCGAGAAGTACTTCCTCTACAAGATGAAGAACGGCAGCTCCGAGCCGGTGTACGAGAAATACGTGCTCAAGGCGCTGGGGATCACGCGGCTCACCGAGCACCCCTGATGGCGGCGGCACGCATCACCATCGTGGGCTCGGGCTTCGCCGGCCTGAGCGCCATCCGGCAACTGCGCAAGCGAGACACCAAGGCCGAGCTGACGCTCGTCTCGCCGCGTGCCGAGCTGCAGTTCCTGCCCGGCATCATCTGGATCCCGAGCGGGCTCAGGCGGCGCGAGGACCTCCTCATTCCACTGCACGGCTTTCTGGAACGGCATCGGGTGCGCTTCGTCGCCGCCGAGGCCACCGGTCTCAGCCGACAGGGGCGGCTGCTGCACACCGCGCAGGGCGACCTCGAGAACGACGGCCTGATCGTCGCCACGGGCGGGCGCT
>DASWSY010000349.1:0-7997 GCA_036402415.1 Rhizobacter sp.
AGGAGCAGGCGTGCTGCTGCACGCACCGAGAAACACAAGGCTGCCCACCAATGCGCAGACCCTCAACGGCCGCTGCAGGCGACTGTCAGAAAACATCGAAAAACTACTCCCTGTGATCGCTCGCCATGCGAGCGTTGCTTCGCTTTGGATGGTTGGACCCAGCTTCTGCTGGCGCGAATTAAATCGCAAAAATTCGCAATGCTTGAAAGGCTTACGCAGTGTTACCGCATCAGTGTTTGCCAACCATCCCTCTCTTTGGGGGCGGCATGCGCAACTGCTTGTATGCGCCTTTACACTGCGGCGCTCGCAGCACTGCGACAACCAAAATGATCAGGCGGGAATCATCACAGCATCGACATCTCACGCATGTGATGTTGCTCTTCGCAGCGTTCGCGCTGGCAGGCTGCGCAAGCGTTCAAAGCGGCGCGCAGAAGTTCGGCGAGGGGCTCGGCAACATGGGCGAGAAGGCCCTCGAAACGATCGGGTTCAAGAAGCCGGAACTGCCGCAAACACCCGAGCTGCCTGAATCGGCAAAGCCGGCACGCACCATGGCACTCAGGCTCGCTGCGAGCGATTCGCTCAACGTCGACGCCGCAGGCCGATCACTCTCTCTGGTGGTGCGGGTCTACAAGTTGAGAAGCGCAAGTGCGTTCCTCAACGCGCCGCAAGAAGCTTTCGGAAACACGAACAAGGAAAAGGAAACGCTCGCCGACGAGCTGATCGAAAGCCGCGAGTTCGTACTTCTGCCCGGCCAACAGCAGCGCATCAGCGAACGCTGGTCACGCGACGCCACCCACGTCGGCGTGGTCGCTCTCTTTCGCGCACCGGCCCCGCACCGCTGGCGTTATGCCTTCGAGCTCGAGAACTTCCAGCTCGGCGACGGCCTGGTGCTCGGCGCGCATGCGTGCGCCTTGAGCGTCGCGGCAGGCCAGCCGGTCGGCGTGCCCGCCAGCGCCTTGAAACTCAGCACGTCGATGTGCACCCTCAATTGACACGTTTGGAAGGTTGATGTGATCCCGACTCCAAAGGTCCTGTGGGGCGAAGGCCTCTTTCTGCGACCCCAGCACTTTCAACAGCAAGACGCCTATCACGAGTGGCGACTGGCGCAGGCCGTGCGCGGCCTTCACCCGTATGCCTGGGGCGTGCGCAGCATCAAGGTCGACACCGATGCCTTGCAGGCGGGCAGGCTTCGGCTTACCGAGCTTCAGATGGTCCTGCCCGATGGCGAGCTCTACAACGCGCCGGCCGAAGACGAGCTGCCGGAGCCCCTCGCTCTCGACGCGGCATTCACGCAAGCCAACGAGGTCGTGCTGCACGCTGCCGCGGCCCCGCTGCGCACCAACGGCAGCAACTTCGCCCCAACCCGCGAAGAGGCCGACACGGCAGCTCGCTACTACCAGGTCCAGAAAGACGTGGATGACCAGTACACCGACGCGGCGGCGGCTCAGCTCAGCCTGCTCGGCAAGTCGGTCAAGCTCGTGGCGGAGCATGAGCCGAGGGGGCATCTCGTGACCATGCCGGTGCTGCGCGTGCGGCGCAACGCCACGGGCGGATTCGAACTCGACCCGCGATACGTGCCGCCTGCGCTCACCATCCAGGCGTCGCCGGTCGTCTTCCTCTACCTGCGCCGTCTGCTCGACGTGTTGCAGGCCAAGGTCGACGCGCTGTACGGCTTCCACCGCGAGCCATCGAAGAACATCATCGAATTCCGCTCCGGCGACGTGGCCTCGTTCTGGCTCCTGCACACCGCGAGCGCCGCGTACGCATCGCTGGCACACCTGATGCGCCACCCGGGCCTGCATCCCGAACGGCTCTTCCAGCGCCTGCTCGAATTGGCGGGTGCGCTCATGACCTTCTCGAAGGGGTTCACGCTGGCCGACCTTCCGGCCTACGACCACGCCAACCCCGGCCCTGCCTTCTTCCGCCTCGACCACATCATCCGCGAGCTCCTGGAGACCGTGATCTCCACGCGCTACTTCGGCATCTCGCTGTCAGAAGTGCGCCCGTCGTTCCACCAGGGCCGGCTCGACGCACAACAGATCACCGGCTCGACGAACCTGTACCTCGGCGTCAGCGCGTCGATGCCGCCCGCAGAGCTCGTCGATGCAGTGCCGCTGCGCTTCAAGATCGGCGCCCCGGAAGACGTCGAGAAGCTCGTGCTGTCCGCCCTCCCCGGCGTGCCGCTCTCGCACTCGGTGCAGGTGCCAGCCGCCATCCCGGTGCGACCCGGCGCGTACTACTTCGCCCTGGAGCCGCGTGGCGCGCTCTATGAGCGAATGATCCAGGCGCAGGCCGTCTCGATCTACGTGCCGGCCGGCATCGCCGACATCAAACTCGAACTCATCGCGATTAACGCATGAACGCACAAGCCACCCAGCCGCCCTCCCTGTTCGGCGGCGCCACCGTTCCGGGCGTTTCGCCCACCACCGGCAGCACGCCGCGCGAAGCGAGAAGCCTGATGGACCTGATGTACGACGGGTTCTACCTGCTCTTCCTGCTGCGGGCCAAGCAGGGGCCGAGCGATGCGGATGCCTTCCGCTCGCACATCAAAGAATTCCTCACCGGCCTCGAACGTGGCGCCACCAAGCTCGGCAGCTCGGCCGAAGACGTGCACCTGTGCAAGTACGCCTTCTGCGCAACCGTCGACGAGGCCATCCTGATGTCGCAGTTCAAGGTGCGCGACGCGTGGCAGCGCCAGCCGCTGCAGCTTCAGTTCTTCGGCGAACAGCTCGCAGGCGAGCAGTTCTTCGTCAAGCTCGAAGCGCTGCGCCGCGAAGGCGCCTCCCGTGTGCAGATCCTCGAGGTCTTCCACATGTGCCTGCTGATGGGCTTCCAGGGCAAGTACCTCATCGAAGGCAGCGAGAAGCTCAACTACCTCACTGCCAGGCTGGGCGACGAAATCGCGCACCTCAAGGGCTCGCGCGCGGCGTTCGCGCCGCACTGGGCGCCGCCCGACCAGGTCCGCAACCGCCTCAAGAACGAAGTGCCGCTGTGGGTGATCGCCTCGGTGTTCGCGTTGCTGGGCGTGCTCGCCTTCACCGCCATGCGCTGGCAGCTCGCCCGATCGACCGAACGCGACCTGGCGGCCTATCACGAGGTGGTCAAGCTCGCACCGCAGGCCGCGCACGTGACGATCACATTGCCGTGACCACGTAAGGCGCGATGCGCGGGCCCGAGAACGCCTGCCGTCCAGAAGACTGGGAGAGGTACAAAAAATGAACCTGAGCACCATGGCCTCGGCCGTCTCCGAGGGCTTGAACCGCTTGAAGGCCGCGCTGAGCATCAGCCAGCACAAGCGCCTCCTTCAAATCGAAACCGCCCTGCCGAGCGCGACCCTCGTGGTCGAGCGCGCGCGCTGGCACGAAGACGTCAGCGGATTCAGTCGGCCACAGGCCACGCTCGCCCCACTCGTCGCCGAAGTCGACTGCCTGAGCACCAGCGCACAGCTCTCGCTCAAGGCTCTGATCGGCGAGCAGATGAGCCTGCGCCTCATGTGCGCCGACGGCCGCTACCGCACCTGGCATGGCTACGTGGCCGAAGCGGCCCAGCTCGGTGCCGACGGCGGCCTGGCGCGCTACCGGCTGCGGCTCGTCGCCTTCACCCACTTCCTCGGCCTGCGTCACGACACCCGCGTGTTCCTGGGTCAGCGTGCCGACGAGATCATCACGACCGTCCTGCGCGCCTATCCACAGGCCAATTTCCGCCTCGAACTGAGCCCCGAGGCCCAGGACGCCGCGCCGCGCCGCGGCACCACCACCCAGTACAACGAGACCGATGCCGACTTCGTGCAGCGCCTGCTCGCCGAAGAAGGCTGGAACTGGCGCCTGGAGCACAGCGACGACGACCGCCCGCTCAGCGAAGCCAAGTCCGCCAAGCACTGTCTCGTCATCAGCGATCCGTCGGCTCAACGGCCCGACCTCGGCGCACTGCGCTTCGGCCGGCCGGACCTGCGCCAGTCCTTCCTCGGCATGTCGGAAGACACGCTCACCGCCATCGCACTGTCGCGCCAGGTGGGCTCGAACGCCGTCACCCTCTCCGCGTGGGACCCTCACCAGCTCGCGGGCGTCGGCGCCCAGCAGCAGAGCGCGCTCGCGCACGGCGAGGTGCCGACGCTCGAGCAGTACCAGGGCCACGGCGAGCGCGCGCACAGCCGCTTCGATTCGGGCGCCGAGTCGGCCCATGCCCCGATCGCCGAGCAACGCAGCGCCTTGGCGCTGGCCCGCCACGAACTCCTCTACAAGCAGCTGAGCGGCGAAGGCGCCGTGCGGCGCCTCGCACCCGGGGCCGAGTTCACGCTCACCGGCCACAGCCGCTACCCGCTTGGCTCCGACGACGCCCGGTTCGTGGTGCTTGCCGTCGAGCACGAGGCGGCCAACAACCTCGGCAGCGAAGCCGCGCAACTCCTCGAGCGAACGGAGCTCGAGGCCGGCAGCTACCAGCAGCGCTTCGAGGCCGCGCCTGCCGTCGTGACCCTCGTGCCCGCCGCGCGTGCCAAGCCGCGGGCTCCGGGCGTCCAGACCGCACTGGTCGTCGGCCATGCCGGTGAGCCCATCACCACCGAACGCGACCTCCGCGTGCGCGTGCAGTTTCCGTGGCAGCGTGGGCAGATGCCGCTTGCGGGCGGTTTCGTCGGGCCCGCCACGCCGGGCCAGGAAGACACCGGCCACGCCCCTGGTGATGCCGCATCGAGCCAGTGGGTGCGCGTCGCCCAGCCCAGCGCCGGCGCCAACTGGGGCGCCGTCTTCATCCCTCGCGTCGGCACCGAGGTGCTGGTGGACTTCATCGATGGCGACCTCGACCGGCCGGTGATCGTGGGCCAGCTCTACAACGGCCAGGATGCCCTGCCCTGGCCCGCGGGCGTGGACTCCGGTGCCAACCATCCCGGCACCCTCTCTGGCTGGCACAGCCGCACGCTCGACGACGACGGCGCCAACCAATGGGTGATCGACGACGCGACCGGCCAGTTGCGCATGCGCCTGGCCAGCCACAGTGCGGGAAGCCCGTGGAGCGAGTTGAGCCTCGGCCACATCATCAGCCAGGGCGTCAGCAGCAGTCAGCGCGGTGCGTGGCTCGGCTCAGGCTTCTATGCACACACCGACGGCTGGGCCAGCCTGCGTGCAGGCCAAGGCCTGCTGCTGTCGACCACCGCACGCGCCGGCAGCTACGGCAGTGCGCAGGGTGGCCAGATGGACACGCAAGAGGCGGTGGCCCAGCTCAAGAGCGCGCAGCAGCTCGGCCAGGCGCTGGGGCAGGCCGCACAGGCGCAAGGCGCTCTGGCGATGAGCAGCCATGACGCCAAGGCCCAGGAGGCTGTGCAAGGGCTGCTCGACGCCCTCGACATCGATCAGGACGGCAAGCACCCGAGCGAACAGCAAGGGTCGAGCCGCGACGCGAAGGACCCGGTCGCGCAATTCGCCAAGCCCTACATCGTCTTCGACACGCCGAGCGCCGCCATCACGGCCAGCCCGGCGAGCATCGCCAGCTACTCGGGGCAAGACACCACGATCGCCGCGCAAGGCGATGTGCATGCCACCGCCGCCCACACCGCCAGCCTGGTCTCGGGCGAGACCACGAGCCTGTACACGCACGAGGGCGAGTTGCAGACCATCGCGGCCAACGGACGCCTGAGCCTGCGGGCGCACACGGATGCGCTCGAGCTGCTGGCCGACCAGGACATCACCGTGATCTCGGTCAATGACGAGATCACGATCACTGCCAAGGAGCGCATCGAGATCGTGGGGGGTGACTCGAAGGTGGTGCTCCATGGGGGCAACATCGAGTTCGCCACGCCCGGCAGCTTCACGGTCAAGGCGGCCAGTCATTCCTGGGCGGGTGGGGGCAAAGGGAACGCTTCGCTCTCCCCTCTACCGACGGGACTGCAGCCCAGCGATGGACCGTTCATCGGGCAGTACGTCTTGAACAAGACAGATGAACGCCCGTTCGAGGGGTACCGCTATCGGATCGTTGATGGCGACCGTGTGCTGCTGGAAGGCATGACCACGCCCACAGGACAAACAGGCCTTGTCTCCACTGATCGTGCGAAGTACATCGAAGTCCACAAGACCATCATGCGTGAGGACCAGAAGATCACCGAGAACTGGGCGGGCTACATCAGCGGCACGCTCGACGGTGCGACACCGCCGAACCGCAATCCGATCCCAGACGACTACCTGACTCCAACCGAGGAGGAGAACTGATGCCCGGCCCAGCAGCGCCTATCGTCGCCGCCATCTGGGCGTGGCGTACCTGGCGTGCCTATGAAGCTGCCATGACGGCCGCCGAACTTGCCGAACTGGCCGCCGACATGACGCGCCGAAAGGAGCAGGTGCTTCAGGCGATGCGCGAGACCATCGAGAAGATGCGCGACGAGATCGATGTGAGAAGTTCGACTTTCGCGGCAGCCGACACAGGCGGCAACAGCACTATCTCTCGGCGTACCGGGGAAAGTGGGTCCTTCCGCGCCTACATCGAGCGCCGCTTGCCCTTCAGACCTGCCATCAGCGCCGTGTGCCGACTCGCGCTAGCCATCCCCATTCAGGTACCACGCCGCATACGCAACAGGGTACCCGGCGATATGGTGGAGACCACCATCGAAGTGACGCTCAAGCAGACGACCGCGTCGCTCATGTTCGAAGGCGTCGACGAAGCACTAGCCTGGACAAGTCCACTCAAGGCAGAGCCTTGCTACAACGCCGGCACCCGCCGCGCCTACCTCGGAACTCCATCAACGCGTCCCCATCGGATCGGTCGCGTCTTCCCTTTCTGGCCAAGGCCACGCGGCAGCCTGGCTCCGGACCTTGTCATCTCCGAATACAGGCGCCAGCCGTTTGAGGTGGAGAACGTTTTTGCGGCGGTGGAGATAAAGTTTCCGGGAGATTGGCTGCAACCGAAGCAGCTCAACGACTACACACGGCTCATGGGGGCAAGTGAAAAGGTGGCAGCGCTGCGAGTACCGGAAGACTGTACCGACGCTACACCGGGCGGCGACAGGGATCGTCGCAGCACCCCAACTGGCACCCGCAGGAGATAGCAGTGACAACAGTTGCGCCGATTCTTTCCTCAGACGAAGTTGCATCGTTCGTCGCAACGCTGAGCGACTGGCCCAATTCGGAAGTTTTCTACGAGAACTACGCACTTGCCGTCAGTCCATTCACAACGTTCTATTTCGCCTACGAACCGGCGAACCACATCGAGGCATCGCTGCGGCTGGTGGATGTGCACGAAACCTTCGAGAAGCTGGTTGGAGAAACCTACCGCATCGGCACCCACCCCGAGTCCGAACGCCCTCATCCCTACGCCTCCAAGCGCCTTCCAGATCGGCGAGTGTTGGCACGCAAGACACCACTGAACAAGCAATTCGTTTTCAACGTCAGTGATGAGGAAAACCCACTGTCATCACCGGCCACTGCCGGCCACTTCTGGCGAAGCTCGACTTGGGATGAGCGAAGCAACATTGACCACTCGTCGGTTCAGCTCTATTTCCGCTGGCAATGGTGGCTCGACCACCAGAACGAGTGGCGCGAATTCGTTCTTCAGACCGCAGATCTTCTGAATGCCGACCAGGCCTACAGCGGCTTTGCCATCGCGAATCCGCTGGACATCGGTGCCCGCTACGAAGTCGCGACGTGGGAGCGTGCGCTAGCCCAGCACTTCTATGGGCTGGACATCGACTTCCCGTTCGGGATGTCCAAGGATCTACAGGAAGGCATCCGCCCACCCACGTGGGGCTTCCTGCTGTCGAACCGCTGGCGAACCAAGCTCGAGCTGTCTCGCGAAGAGGTACGCCAGGCGTTGGATGACCCGCAGATTCGCGTCGAGGAGTGCGCGAGCGGGCAGTGGATCGAATTAGGCGATCAACCAAGCCTGTGCCCGGTCGCAGAAGGCGTCCCGCCACTGCAGGTCCGCCTTAACCGCTTGCTGCGGCCCATTCGCGTGCCAAAGCTCGAACTTGTCGGCCTCGGACAATGGGACGGTGATCCAAACGAACGCTTTGGCCA
>DASWSY010000350.1:0-7061 GCA_036402415.1 Rhizobacter sp.
TGGCTGCTCCACATCGTGAGCGCGGCCAGCACCGCGACGAGGGCGGCCACGCCCAGGCCGAGGCCGATGCGGCTCTTGGCGGGCAAGGCGGCGAACCGCGCCCCGAGGCCGGGGGCGGCAGGCAGAACGTTGGGGTTGGCAATGGCGACCGCGTTGTCCATGTGGCTCTTCGTTAGGCACCGTGCGAGCGCCAATGCGCCCGTCTGACAACGATTGTTCGGGAACTTGAGGGTGAGGCATGGCTGGAACAGGCCGCGAAAGCCGCCCCACTTCCCAACATCTCTGCTTACACCTTTGCCTACAGTTCAATGCCATGAACGTGACCCTCAAGCCCTTCAACTTCGAGCAGGCCGTGGCCCGCGCGGGCCTGGGCGTGGACGGCCAGCCGCTCGCCACGCGTGGCGCGCGGGCCGTGCAGGGGGGCGGCTTCCAGCAGCAGCTCACGCAGGCGCTGCGCTCGGTGAGCGACGCGCAGAACCAGGCGTCGGAGATGCAGCGCCAGGTGCAGCTCGGCAACCCGACGGTGAGCCTCGAAGAGACCATGGTCGCGATGCAGAAGGCGCAGATCGGCTTCCAGGCCACCCTGCAGGTGCGCAACAAGCTGGTCCAGGCCTACTCGGACATCATGAACATGCAGGTCTGACGGCGCCTTGCTGCGTCGTCCGACAAGCGCCGCCTGGGCGCGCGCAGGAGCGCTGGCTATCATCCGGGACTCCCGCACAGACCTCAGGAGCCCAGCATGACCCGCATCGCGCGCACCCTCCTCGCCACCGTCATCATGGCCGCCGTCTCCACCGCCGCGCTGGCCCAGAGCGCCGCCAGCGAGCCGACCGTGGTCAACAAGGTCGGGGGCGCGGTCAAGCGCGGCGCGAGCGCGGCCGAGCGGGGCATCGAAAAAGGCGTGAGCGCCGCGGCCAGCGGCGTGAAGCGTGCCGCGAGCGCGGCCGAGCGCGGCGCGAAGAAGGCCGGCAGCGCGATCGAGCGCACCGCCGCGCGCATCGGCCTGCCGGCCGCCTCGGGTGCCTCGGCACCGAAGTGACGGCCTCACACTCGGTTGCAGCGGCACAACGGGATCGCCACCACAATCGCGCGCGGATCGATCCCTCCCGCGCCGCCATGAAACGCCTGCTCGCCCCTGCCCTCTTTGCCCTCGCCGGCACCGCCCACGCGCTGCCGCCCGTCAAGACATTGGCGCAGTTCGACCTGGGCTATGCCCGGTGCGAGGCACGCTACGCCCACATGAAGGGCCAGGGCGACGACGCCTACCTGGTGCTGTGGAAGATCCGACCCGATGCCCAGCAGCGCGACGCGCTGGCCCGGCAGCGCAGCACCGCGGCCTACCGCAGCGAGCGCGCCAAGGCGCAGAAGACCATGGCCAAGCCGAGCCCCAAGCTCGACGAGAAGCTGGAGCGGCAATGCCAGGCCACCTGGAGCGAGCTGCAGCGCAACGCGGCGCCGGCCGGCGCAGCAGCCAGCAACCCGGCTGCCCCCACGCCCAAAAAGTAGAAGAAGAAGGTCAGGCGCCGAGCGCGCGAGCGCGCCGCTGGGTCTGGTTGATGTAGCGCTGCAGGGTGCGCAGCGCGTCCGCGCCGGGGTCGACCATCTCGCAGCCCAGGCGCACGCCCTTGGCGTCCTGGTTGAGCGAGGTCACGTGCTGCAGGCGCAGCGAGGTGATGAGGCGCGTGTCCAGCCCGAGTTCGATCATCACGCCGTTGAGCACCACGCCGGGGGTCAGCGGGGGCACGTCGTCGGGCAGGAAGAGCGCGCAGCCGCCGATGCTCACGTCGAGCACCCGCAGGCTGAGGGTCATGTCGGGGATCATCGGATGGCGCACGCGCGCCACCGGCGTGTTGCGCAGCAGCGGGCGCACCCGGAAGCCCGATCGCCGCTGGAAGCGGTACATCACGCGCGGCAGCGCGCAGCTCAGCGCGCAGGTCTTGCCGCCGTGCACCAGCATGAGCCCGCTCACGTCGAACTGCAGCTTGATGCTGTCGAGGTAGGCCACGGCCACCGCCTCTTCGGCCTCCACGAGCTGCTGCATCTGGTTGCTGTGCTCGTCGCCGCTGAAGCTGAGCAGGCCGCGCTCGGCGTCGATGGCCCACAACGTGGTGGTGTAGGAGGTGCCGTCGCTGCCGTTCAGGTTGACGAGCACGCTGCCGTCGGCCAGGCTCTTGAGCACCGAGAGGATCTCGGCCTGCGACTCGATGCGGAAGTCCTGCAGGCCGCCGTGGGCGGCGGCCATCGCATCGAGCTGCATGGGCAGGGAGTCCACGGGTGCTCGGGCTCCTGTACGGTCAGTGGACCGACTTGGGCTTGCCGGCGAGGATGCCGTCGAGGTCTTCCAGCCAGGGCTCGGCGAGCTGGCGGATCTCGGCGTCGTTGATGAGGATGCGCTGCATGATGCGCGACTTGAGCTGCGCCTCTTCGGTGTCGAGCGACTGCTTGCTCGCAGCGTGCTTGAGCTGCGAAATGAGCAGCGCGCAGGCGCCTTCGAGCTTCACGACCTCGTCCCAGTTGCCCGCGCGGGCCGCCAGCAGCATGTCGGAGCTGGCCTGTTCGATCGCTTCGTAGTACTGCAGCAGGGCGGAGTTCATGGCGTCGGCGGCGGAGTGGGTGGCGAGGGCGGAGGGGCGGAGGCTGCTGCGCTTCATGCGGCGTCCTTCTGGGCGATCTCGTCCCAGGCGCTGGCGACGGGCTCGATCAGCTTCACGCACTCGATGATCGCGGCCTCGTCGTTGTGCCGGTTGGCGTAGGTGAGCCGCACCGTCACGTAGGCGTAGAGGTCGTGCAGGTCCTGCGAGAGGCGCCCGCCGTCCTTCATGTTCAGGCCGGCCTTCAGGCCTTCCTCGACGATGCGCACCGCGCGGCCGATCTCCTCGCCCTTCACGGCCACGTTGCCGTGGGCCATGGCACCACGGGCGCGGGCCAGCGAGTCGAGCAGGCCTTCGAAGAGCATCTGCACCAGGCGGTGCGGCGATGCGCCATCGACGCCGGTGGTCACGTGGACCTGCTGGTAGGCGCCGAGCTGGCGCTTGCCGGGGGAGGAGAAGGCGGGTGCAAACATGGTTGTCGGGCGTCTTGAGGCGTTGAACAACAGATGCTTGGTTATCGGTTCGGTTCCTGCCTTGCTTGAGCCCTGTCCCGCTTCGGAACTGGCCGGGAATTCAGCGCTTGACAACCGCACTGCCCGGCTTCAGTTTGCCGAGCGGCCTCATGCTCAGCCGGAGCTCTTGTTCCACGCCGCCACCTGGTTGGTGATGTAGGCATTGAGTGCCGACATCTTGGCCATGTTGGTGTCGAGCGAGGTGTACTGCGCGCGCAGCCGCGCCTCGGTCAGGGCCAGGCGGTCGTTGAGCTCGTCCTGGCGGCGCTGGTTGAGCTTCAGGCTGACATTCAGGCCTTCCGTCTTGGTGGTGAGCAAGCCTTCGCTGGCCAGCACCTTGTCGGCGAAAAGCCGCAGGCGCGTGGCGATGCCGTCGGTGTCGGGGTCGTTCTCGCTGGTGCGCGCGGTGTAGGCCGAGAAGAGGCGCGTCACCTCGCCCGGGTTGGTGTTCAGCGCGGCGGTGAGCTTGGTGCTGTCGACCTTGAGCGTGCCGTCGGCCTGCATGGTCACGCCGACCGCGTTGATGGTGGCGTAGACGCTGCTGGCCGGCGATTGGCCGGTGAGGATGTTGCGCAACTGGCGCTGCAGGCCCACGGCGGTGCTGTCGCCCTGGAGGGCGCCGGCGGTCTTGGTGGACTCGTCGTACTTGGTCTGCGTACGCAGTATCTTGGCCAGGGCGTTGTACGACTCGACGAAGGTGTCGACCGACTTCTTCAGTGCCTCGTTGTCCTGGGCCACGGTGATCTGCGCGGTGCCGGTGGTGGGCTGCAGCAGGTTGATGGTCATGCCCTGCACCGTGTCGCTCAGGGTGTTGGTGGGCGAGGTGACGTCCAGGCCGTTGATGCGCAGTTGCGCGTCGGCCGCAGCCTGCGTCTGCGACATCGCGTTGAGCCCGGGGTCGAGGCCCGGTTCGAAGGCGAAGGCGGCCGCACCGCCGTCACCGCTGGTGCGGAAGACGCTGTTGGTGCCCGGGTTGGTGGAGCTGATGATGATGCGCGCGCCGGTCGCGTCGTTGACGATGATGGCCGACACGCCCGCACCGGCCGCGTTGATCTTGTTGCGCACCGTCGTCAGCGAATCGGTCGGGCTGATGTCGATGTTGATTGCGTCGAGGTTGGGCTGCGGGGCAAATCCGGCTTGGCCGAAGCTGCCGATCTCCACGCGCAGCGTGCCGGCGCCCACCAGCGAGTCGGCCGACTCGTAGCCGCCGGTCACCGCCGACTGCGCCGCCGCGAGGCTGCGGACTTCGACGGCGTAGTTGCCGACCGGGGCGCCGCCGCTCGTGCTCACGCGCACGCCCGCATCGGACGACGACGCGGTGCTCGCCGCCCAGGTGGAGGCGCGGCCGAGGCTCGCAGCGGCGTCGCGGAACGTGGACAGCGCAGACTGAAGCTGGCCGAAGGCCGAGATCTTCGTCTGGATGGTCGAAGCCTGGGTTTTGAGTTGCGTGACGGGACGCTGCTCGATCGACATCAACTTGGTGACGATCGACTCCACGTCCAATCCGCTGCCGATCCCGGCTGAACTGACGCTCGCCATTTCACACCTCCAACAATCCCGGGCCTGGCTTGGGCTCGATTGCCTACAAAGTCAGGACCCACAAACGCAAATACGGAACATCCAAGCTTCCTCGGATATCCCGTCTTCGGCGTGAACTTCCGGAACTTGAGCCCGGAAGTGCATTTTTTTACCGCTGCAGCAGCGTGAGCACCTGCTGGGGGAGCTGGTTGGCCTGGGCCACCATCGCGTTGCCGGCCTGCTGCAGGATCTGCGCACGCGACAGCGCGGCGGTTTCGGCGGCGAAGTCGGCGTCCATGATCCGGCCGCGGGCGGCAGCGAGGTTCTCGGCGAACACGGTCAGGCTGCCGATGACGGAATCGAAGCGGTTCTGGGCGGCACCGAAGGTGGCACGCGCGGTGGTCACGTCCATGATGCCGGTGTCGAGCGCGGTCATCGCGGCCAGCGCGCCGGTGTTGTCGACGCCCGAGATGTTGAGCGCCCCGAGTGCGGCAACCGTGGCGGTCAGGTCCACGGTGTTGATCGACAGGGTGTCGGTGGCGTCGGTGCCGGCGCCCACCTGGAAGTTGAAGGTGGTCGAGGTGCCGTCGAAGAGCACGGTGCCGTTGAAGCGGGTGCCCGAGACGATGCGGGCCACTTCGTCGTTCAACTGCTGGAACTCGGCCTGCAGGTTGTCGCGGTCCTGTTCGTTGTTGGTGCCGTTGGCCGATTGCACGGCCAGTTCGCGCATGCGCTGCATGGCGTCGCCGATCTTGCCCAGCGCGCCTTCAGCGGTCTGCGCGAGCGAGATGCCGTCGTTGGCGTTGCGGGCGGCGACGTTCATGCCGCGCACCTGGGCGTTCATGCGTTCGGCGATGGCGAGGCCGGCGGCATCGTCCTTCGCGCTGTTGACGCGCAAGCCGGAGGAAAGGCGCTGCATGGCGATCGACAAGGAGCCTTGAGACGAGCTCAGGTTTCTCTGCGCATTCAGCGAGTTCAGATTCGTATTGATGGTCTGGGGCATGTTGCACTCCTATCGGTGGTCACCAGGCCACCTTCGAGGACCTGTGGAGTGCATTGTTTGACGAGCCCGTTCGGGCCATAAGGCCGAAATGAAGGCCGAAAACCGGCTGTTTCTCAAAACCCGCCAAAAGAAACGCCCCGGCCCACGGAAGTGGGTGCGGGGCGTCGTCGCAGCGGGCCGGCGTTGACGCCGGCCGGCGCCTCAACTTCCTGATCAGCGCAGGAGGGAGAGAACTTGCTGCGGCAGCTGGTTGGCTTGCGAGATCATCGCGGTGCCGGCCTGCTGCAGGATCTGCGCACGCGACAGGTTCATGGTTTCCGAGGCGAAGTCGGCGTCCATGATGCGGCCACGGGCGGCAGAGAGGTTCTCGGCCGAGGTCGCCAGGTTGGCGATCACGGAGTCGAAGCGGTTCTGCACGGCACCCATCGCGGCACGGCCGGTCGTCACATCGATGATCGCGGTGTCGAGCGCGCCGATCGCGGTGTTGGCGTTGGTCGCGTCGGCACCGGTGATGTCACCCAGCGTGGCGGCCAGGGCGCTCAGGTCGACCGAGTCCACATCGATGGTGTCGGTGGCATCGGTGCCGGCACCCACCTGGAACGTGAAGGTCGTGGCGGCGCTCAGCAGGGCGGTGTCGTTGAACTCGGCGCCGGTGATGATGCGCTCGACTTCAGCGCTCAGTTCCTGGTACTCGGCGTCGAGGTTGTCGCGGTCTTGCGTGTTGTTGGTGCCGTTGGCCGACTGCACGGCCAGCTCACGCATGCGCTGCAGGGCGTCGCCGACCTTGGCGAGTGCGCCTTCAGCGGTCTGCGCCAGCGAGATGCCGTCGTTGGCGTTGCGCATGGCGACGTTCATGCCACGCACTTGCGAGTTCATGCGCTCGGCGATGGCGAGGCCGGCGGCGTCGTCCTTCGCGCTGTTGACGCGCAGGCCGGAGGACAGGCGCTGCATGGCGGTCGCCATGGAGTTTTGCGTGGAAGAGGTGTTGCGCTGAGCGTTCAGCGAGAAGATGTTGGTGTTGATGGTCATTGCCATTTGAAAATCTCCAATAACGGTTGAAGTGACTTCCGGCAAGCGCCGGCATTGCCTCCGCAGTCGCTCGGCCCTTTCAGTCAGTGGCCTCGCTTCTGCTTCGAACTGGCAGGGGCTCCTCGCCTCTGCCTGCTGCGCCCGGCGTGCGTCATCCTCAGATCCCGCGAAGAGCTTCTTAGCGATGCTCGACTCGAAACACTTGGCCGCTTACTCCGGACCCCGGTTCTGGTTTCCCGTCCCCGTTGGTTTGCTTATCGGCTTGGCAATTTCGGAACTTTAGAAATTTGTCAAGCGAGATGAAGGTGGCGTTTCAGACGTTGTTCACGGCACCGAAGGCCACTGAATGTTTTCGGCAGGCGGCGGCCGGTCTTGAGGGTTGCGCAACCCGAGTCTCATGAGCGCGTG
>DASWSY010000351.1:0-14266 GCA_036402415.1 Rhizobacter sp.
GCACTCGTCGCCGAGCTCGCCAACATGGACCCGTACCCCGAGTCGGTGCCCATCAACAACCTCGTGCAGGTGCCCGGCACGCCGCTGCATGGCAGCGAGAAGCTCGACCCGCTCGAATTCGTGCGCACCATCGCCGTCGCCCGCATCACCATGCCGCAGTCGCGGGTGCGCCTGTCGGCCGGCCGCCAGCAGCTTGGGGAAGCGGTGCAGGCCCTGTGCTTCCTGGCCGGTGCCAACTCCATCTTCTACGGCGACAAGCTGCTCACCACCGGCAACCCCGACGTGCAGGCCGACCAGGAATTGCTCGCCAAGCTCGGGATGACCACCTCATGACCGCCGCCGAGACCTCGCTGTACGGAGGAAGCGCCGCGCCCAAGGAGCGCAAGCCCGTCACGCTGCACCGCATCCGCGAGATGCAGGCTGCGGGTGAGCCCATCACCATGCTCACCTGCTACGACGCGAGCTTCGCCAAGCTGCTCGACGCGGCCGGTGTCGACACCCTCCTGATCGGCGACTCGCTCGGCATGGTGCTGCAGGGCCGCAGCAGCACGCTGCCGGTCACGCTGGAAGAAACCGCGTACCACATCCGCAGCGTGCAGGCGGGCAACCGCAATGCCTTCGTGCTGGGCGACATGCCCTTCGGCAGCTACCAGGAATCGAAAGAGCAGGCGATGCGCAGCGCCACCGTGCTGATGCAGGCCGGCGCGCAGATGGTCAAGCTCGAAGGCGGCGGCTGGACACCCGAGACAGTGCGCTTCCTCGTCGAGCGCGGCGTGCCGGTGTGCGCGCACCTCGGCCTTACACCGCAATCGGTGCATGCGATCGGCGGCTACCGCATCCAGGGGAAAAGCGCCGATGGCGCGGCCACGCTCAAGCAGCATGCGAAGGAGCTGTCGGACGCCGGCGCCGCGATGTGCGTGCTCGAGCTCGTGCCCGCGGCACTTGCGAAAGAGATCACCCAGAGCGTCGCGATGGCCACCATCGGCATCGGCGCGAGCAGCGCCTGCTCGGGCCAGGTGCTGGTGCTGCACGACATGCTCAACGTCACCCAGGGCAAGCTGCCGCGCTTCGTACGCAACTTCATGGACGGGGCGCCGAGCATCAAGGCGGCCATCGAGGCCTATGTCGCTGCCGTGAAATCGCGCAGCTTCCCCGACGACGCCGTCCACGGCTATTGATGGATCACGAGATGAAGGTCCTCCACACCATCGCCGACCTGCGCGCGGCACTGCCCGGCCCGCAGGCCTGTGCCTTCGTGCCCACCATGGGCAACCTGCATGAGGGCCATCTCGCGCTCGTGCGCCAGGCCAAGGCCCACGGCCTGCCGGTGGTGGCGAGCATCTTCGTCAACCGGCTGCAGTTCGCGCCGCACGAGGACTTCGACCGCTACCCGCGCACACTGCAGCGCGATGCCGAACTGCTGCAAGGTGCCGGCTGCGACCTCGTGTTCGCCCCCGACGAGCGCGAGATGTACCCGCAGCCGCAGACCTTCAAGGTGCACCCCGACCCGGCGCTGGCCGACATCCTCGAAGGCCATTTCCGCCCCGGCTTCTTCGTGGGCGTGGCCACGGTGGTGATGAAGCTCTTCACCATCGTGCAGCCCAAGGTGGCGGTGTTCGGCAAGAAGGACTACCAGCAGCTCATGGTGATCCGCCGCATGGTGGAGCAATTCGCGCTGCCCATCGTCATCGAAGGTGGCGAGACACGCCGCTCCGACCAGGGCCTGGCCCTGTCGTCTCGCAACGGCTACCTGAGTGCGCAGGAGTTGGCCGAAGCGCTGGCACTGTCGCAGGCCCTGAAGCAACTGGCCGGCGCCTACCGGGCCCGCCCGGGCCAGCTGCCCGCACTCGAAGCCGAGGCCCTGCGGGAACTCGCCGCGCGGGGATGGCAACCCGACTACCTGACCGTGCGCCGGCGCAGCGACCTGCTGCCGCCCGGCGCCGAAGATGCACAGGCCCCGCTGGTGGTGCTGGGAGCGGCCCGCCTGGGCAGCACCCGCCTGATCGACAACCTCGAGTTCTGAGCCGTCGGCCGGGCTCAGGCCTCGGAGCGCACGCCCAGCTTGAAGCCGATCATCGCCCGCAGCTTGTTGGGCACCACCGGTTTGATGAGCAGATGGAAATCGTGCTCGGCCGCTTCGGCGTCGTGCTGCGTCATGGTGGAGCCGGTGACCATGATCACCGGCACCGCCCGCCCGAAGCGCGCCCGGAAGGCTTCGATCACCTCGAGGCCGGTGCGGCCCTGTTCCAGCCGATAGTCCACGATCAGGAGATCGGGCGTCTGCTTGGTGGGGTCGGCCTGCTGCACCCAGGCCGTGCTCTGCGCCGCGGTCTCGAAAGAGGCCACGCGTGCGCCCCATCCCCGCAACAGCACTTCCAGGCCGCCGCGCACCGCGGGCTCGTCTTCCACCACCACGATGAAGCGATGGTCGAGGGTGAGGCCGATCGGCAGCTTGCGGCGCACGTCGCTCGGCTCGCGCACGCGCGGCGCCCGGCCCGGCGGGAACTCGAGCGAGAACACCGAGCCGCGCCCCGGCACGGAACGCAGCCTGAGCGGCGCCTGCATCAGGCCGGCCAAGCGCTTGACGATGGCCAGGCCCAGGCCCAGGCCCTTGCGTTGCTGCGGCGTGAGCGTTTCGTTGTACTGCACCTGGTAGAACTCTTCGAAGATGTGTTCCTGCTCGCGCTCGCGGATGCCCAGGCCGGTGTCCCACACCTGAAGCAGCAGGCGTCCGTCACGGCGGCGGCAGCTCACCAGCACCGTGCCGTCGTTGGTGTAGCGGATGGCGTTGGACACCAGGTTGCGCAGGATGCGCTCGACCAGCACCGGGTCGGCGTAGAGGTTGTGCTGCGCCCCGCGGAAGCGCAGCGCCAGGCCCTTTTCGAAGGCGACTGGCTCGAAGTGCAGGCGCAGCTTGCGGAAGATGTCGCCCATGTTGAAGTGCTCGGGGGTCACGTCGACGCCGCCGGTGTCGATGCGGGTGATGTCGAGCAGCTCGGAGAAGAGGCCTTCGAGTGCATCCACCGAGCCGTTGATGCTGGCCACGAGCTGGGCCACCTCTTCGTCGTGGTTGCGCTGGCGCAGCGCTTCGGCAAAGAGGCCCATCGCGTGCAGCGGCTGGCGCAGGTCGTGGCTCGCGGCGGCAAAGAACTGCGTCTTGGCGCGGTTGGCCACCTCGGCCTCCTGCCGCGCGGCTTCGGCCGCGGCCTTTTCGGCGCGCAACTGGAGGGTGAGCTGGTCGAGACGCACCTTGATCTGCAGCAGGCCTTCGTTGTTCTTGCGGTACAGGCGCGCCAGCATGATGGTGATGCCGAAGATCACCAGCAGGTAGGCGGCGAGCGTGAGGCCGGCGGAATCGCCCGGCAGCGCCACGCGCACGACCAGCGGCGTGAGGCACAGCGCACAGAACTCGTAGAAGGTGTTGTGCTGCGGCGAGAGGATCTGCATGCCCGCCATGCAGTAGCTGTAGATCGTGAGGATGAGGATCAGCTTTTCAGTCGCGCCGCCATAGGGGTAGAAGAACCAGGCCGCCACACCCCACAGGCAACCCGCCACCAGGGTGGTCGCGCGCCAGGCCTGGTACCAGCGCAACAGGGCGTCGCGCGCGTTGCTGTGGCGGTTCTTGAAGCCCCGGTACATCCACGCGCGCACGACGCCGAGCAGACCCAGCGCCACCAGCCACACCACCATCCCGGCCCGTGGCACGAGCGACCAGAACTGCGTGACGGTGACCACCACACCCACCACCATCGCCACCGTGGTGATCGGCAGGTAGGCGTAGATGTCGGCCACCCGTTCGGCCGAGGCCTGGTCGTCGAGCATCGCCCGGGTGGCGGAGTCGAACCCGGCACCTCCGCCATGCACCTCGGCCACGGGCGGCGGCTGTTTCATCTCAGGTGGTGTGGCCGCTGCGCAGCACGGAGAAGTCGCCATGCTGCTGGATCATCTGCCCGACCGCGAGCACCGCCTGCGTGCGGGAGCTGACGTTCAACGCGCGCAGCACCGCCGCGACATGGTCTTTCACCGTCTCGACCGACAGGCCGAGTTCGCGGGCGATGAGCTTGTTGGGGTGGCCTTTCAACAGCAGGGCCAGCACGTCGGTCTGGCGAGGCGTGAGCCCGAGCGACGCCAGACTGGGCTGCTTCTGGAAGCTGCTGTCGCTCGCCTCGCGGTTGACCACATGCAGCGGGCCCGGGGTCGTGGGTGCCGCATCGGTGCGGCGCCGGCCGGTGAGCGGCGCATCGGTCGACATGCTCATCGTCGGGACGTAGATGCCGCCAGACATCACCACGTGCAGCGCCTCGAAGAGCGTCTCGTTGGTCGCGCGCTTGGGCACGAAGCCCATGGCGCCGAGGTCGATGGAGCGGATGACGTCGCTCGCACGGTCGGAGGCCGACACCACCACTACCGGCAGCGCGGGGTAGCCGGCGCGGAACTCGGTCAGCAGGTCGAAGCCGTTTTCGTCGCCGAGCTGCAAGTCGAGCAGCACCAGGTCGAAGTCGTCGTCCTTCTGCAGCGCCTCGCGCGCGGCCCGGCCGCTGCCGGCACCGACCACGTTGACGTGGTCGCCCAGGCCCTTGATGACCGTCTGCAGCGCCGACAGGATCAGCGGATGGTCGTCGACCAGCAGCACTTTCATTGTTGTTTCCCCCTGGGTCCGAAGCAGCCGGCATCGTATGCGAGCCCAGGGAGCCGCCCACACCCTCCGATTGGGGACAGTGGGCTCAGGCCGTGACTTCGGCCGCGAGATCGGGCCCTGGCGTCAGGCGTAGCGGCGAGCCAGCGATTCGGCCACGCACACCGGCTTGTCGGACCCTTCGCGCTCCATCGTGCATTCGACGGTCATCTGTGCACCGCCTTCGAGCGGGATGTACTCGATCAGCTTGAAGCGACCACGCACCTTGCTACCGGCCGGCACGGGCGACGGGAAGCGCACCTTGTTGAGGCCGTAGTTCACGCCCATGCGCGTCTCGTTGACGCGAAAGGCTTTCGCGGTCATCTCGGGCAGGAGGCTGAGGGTGAGGAAGCCATGGGCGATGGTCGTGCCGAAGGGACCGCTCTTGGCGCGCTCGGGGTCGATGTGGATCCACTGGTGGTCGCCGGTCGCCTCGGCGAACTTGTTGATCTGCTCCTGCGTGATCGTCATCCACTCGCTCACGCCCAGCTCCTGGCCGACGAGGGCTTGCAGGTCAGAAATCTTCTCGAACGTTCTCATGCATTGATCCAGGTGATGAGGGGTTGCCACTGCTCCATGTCACGCTCGACGCGGCTCGGCGCCACGTCCCACAAGGTGAGCCCGCGCGCGGCGAGATGGACGTAGTTCTGAGTGTCACGCAGGAAGGCGACGACCGGCGTCTCCAAGGTGCCAAGGAAGCTGCGCAACTGGTCGGCCGAGATCGTGCCCTCGCGGATGCGCATGCCCACCACGCCGACCTCCACCTTGTCGCTGCGGCGGCTGGCCAGCAGCTCGCGGATGAACGCATGCGTGGCGTGGATGTCGAAGATGCTCGGCTGCAGCGGCACGATGACCTTGTCGGCGATCTTCATCACCTGCTCGAGCTTCTTGCCGTGCAGGCCGGCGGGCGTGTCGAGCACCACGTGGGTCGTGCCCTTGGGCGGGCGCACGATCTCGTCCTGCGCCACGTCCCAGCCCGCGATCTGGGGCAAACCCTCGGGCCTGAGCTGGAGCCAGGTGCGGGCCGACTGCTGCCGGTCCACGTCACCCAGCATGACGGCATGCCCCTGGTGCGCGAGCAGCCCCGCGATGTTGGTGGACAGGGTGCTCTTGCCCACCCCGCCTTTCGGATTGGCGACGACGATCACCGGCATGCGCTTTCCCCTTGATGTGCCCTTTGAGCTGCCTCGGCGGTGGCGCGGAACCTGCAGCCGCGCACCGCAGACGCTGTTTGCGGTTATGTTAACGGGCACTTCCTGACGCTCTTCTCAAGACTTACCCACCATTTCATGGCCGATGCGACAGACATCCTGGTGATCAGCGCCCACCCGCAAATGGAGCTGTCGCGCGTGAACCGCCGGCTGCACGAGGCCGCGGCCGGCGTGCCCCGCGCCCGCGTGCGCGACCTCTACGCGCTGTACCCCGACTACCTGATCGACGTGCCCGCCGAACAGCAGGCGCTCGCCGCCGCGAAGCTCGTGGTGTGGCTGCACCCGATCCACTGGTACCACATGCCGCCCTTGATGAAGCTGTGGGTCGACGAGGTGCTGACCTACGGCTGGGCCTACGGGCCGGGCGGAACCGCCCTGCAGGGCAAGGACCTGTGGCTCGTGGCCAGCACCGGCGGGCCGGAAGCCTCGTACCACCCGACCGGCTACAACCGCTACCACTTCGACGCCTTCCTGCCCCCGTACGAACAGACCGCCACGCTGTGCGGCATGCGTTTCCTGCCGCCGATGGTGCTGCACGGCGCGCACCGCGTGACTTCCGACGACCTCGCAACGCAGGCCGACATGCTGGTCCAGCGCCTGGCCAGCTACCCCGACTGGCCCGAGATCGAGGGCCTGGAACCCTGCCTCGCGTGCGAGGTGCCGCAGTCGGCCCGTCCCGCCAGCGCCGCCGCGCTGCCCCTGGAGACCCGTTGATGGAACATTCCGGCTGGCTCATCAATGGCCTGATCTACCTGGCGGCCGCGGTGCTCGCGGTGCCGATCGCGAAAAAACTCGGGCTCGGCTCCATCATCGGCTACCTCGCGGCGGGCATCGCCATCGGCCCCTGGGGCCTGCGGCTGGTCACCGACCCGCAGCACATCCTGCATTTCGCCGAATTCGGCGTGGTGCTGATGCTCTTCATCGTTGGCCTCGAACTGGAGCCCCGCCGCCTGTGGGCCCTGCGCAAGCCGATCTTCGGCTGGGGCAGCGTGCAGCTCTTCGGCTCGGCCGCGCTGATGACCGCCATCGCGGTGGCCTTCGGTGTCGACTGGCGCATCGCGCTCGTCGCGTCGCTGGGGCTGGCCGATTCGTCCACCGCCACCGGCCTCGGTGTGGCCAACGAGCGCAACCTGCTGCCCACCACCTCGGGCCAGAGCATGCTGAGCGCCATGCTGCTGCAGGACGTGGCGGCCATTCCCATCCTCGCGCTGATCCCGCTGCTGGCGCTGAGCGGCGGGGCTGAAGGCAGCGGCTGGCTCGGCGCGGCCAAGGCGATTGGCGTGGTGGCCGCGATCATCTTCGGCGGGCGCCTGCTGCTGCGCCCCGCGCTGCGCTGGATCGCCGCCAGCGACACGCCCGAGATCTTCACCGCCGCCTCGCTGCTCGTCGTGGTGGCCACGGCGGCCCTGATGCATTCGGTGGGCCTGTCGATGGCACTCGGCGCCTTCCTCGCCGGCGTGCTGCTCGCCGAAAGCGAATACCGAAGGGAGCTCGAAACCGACATCGAGCCCTTCAAGGGCCTGCTGCTCGGCCTCTTCTTCATCGCCATCGGCATGAGCATCGACTTCGCCGTCGTGATGAAGCAGCCGCTCCTCGTGGCCGCCATCGTCGCGGGCTTCCTGGTCGTGAAGACTGTCGTGCTGGTGGTGATGGCCAGGCTCATCCCGATCCCGCTGGCCGAGCGCCCGCCCTTCATCATCCTGCTGGCCCAAGGGGGCGAGGTGGGCTTCGTGGTGTTCCAGACGGCGACCGTCGCCAACGTCATCGACGCGCAGACCTCCTCGCTGCTGGTGGCATCGGTCGCCGTCTCGATGTTGCTCACGCCGCTCGCGCTGGTGGCGGCCGACAGGTGGTGGATGCCGCGGCTCGCGCGCCACGGCGCGGTGAAGCTCGACGAGATCCACGAGCCGCAGCATGCGCCGGTGATCATCGCCGGCTTCGGCCGCTACGGGCAGATCGTCGGCCGGCTCATCTTCGCCAACGGCATTGCCGCCACCGTGCTCGACCACGATGCCGAGCAGGTCGAAGGCGTGCGCCGCTTCGGCTGGCCCGCCTTCTACGGCGACGCGACCCGGCTCGATCTCATGCGCACCGCCGGCGCCGAGAAGGCCCACGTGCTGGTGGTCGCCATCGATGACGTGGAGCAGAGCCTCAAGGTTGTCGACATGGCGAAGGAGCACTTCCCGCACCTGCACATCGTCGCCCGCGCGCGCAACGTGACGCACTACTACGGCCTGCGCGAGCGTGGCGTCACGCTCATCGAACGCGAGACGCTCGACTCCGCGCTCATGAGCGGCCGCTCGGTGCTGGAGCTGCTCGGCTGGCGGCCGCACCAGGCCCGCAACCTCGCGTTGCGCTTCCGCAAGCACAGCATCGAGCTGCTCGAGGAGATGCGCCTGCACCGCGAGAACGAAGACCAGCTCATCGCCGTGGCCAAGCAGGGCCGCCAACAATTGGAGCAGCTCTGGGCCAAGGAGCGAGAGGAAGCGCAGTCGCGCAAGCTACGCACCGCCAGCTGGAGCCCCGACGCGTCGGGCACGCCCGGCGAAGGAATCACCCCATGACCACGCATCTGCGAACCCACAGCTTCCGCGCCCTGCAACCGGGCGCCCGCCTGATCGTGCTCGGTGCCGTGCACGGCAACGAAACCTGCGGCACGCGCGCGATCGAACGCATCCTGCCCGAACTCGACAGCGGCGCCCTCAAGCTCGTGCGCGGCAGCGTGACCTTCGTGCCGGTGACCAACCCCCTCGCCTACGCGAAGGGCCAGCGCGCCGGCGACCGCAACCTCAACCGCAACCTGCGCCCGAACGCCCAGCCGCAGGACTACGAAGACCGCATCGCCAACGCGCTGTGCCCGTTGCTGGCCGAGCACGAGGTGCTGCTCGACCTGCATTCCTTCCACACCGCCGGCGAGCCCTTCGCGATGATCGGCCCGGCCGACAACACCGGGCCGCTGGAACCGTTCTCGCACGCAGCGCAAGAAGAAGCGCTCGCGCTGCGCCTGGGCCCGCGCCGCATCGTCGAAGGCTGGCTCGACACCTACGCCGCCGGCGTGAAGAACCGGCTGCAGCGCAGCGCCCCGAGCGCCCGTGCGCAGATGCTCAGCACCGACCCGAGCTACGGCGTGGGCACCACGGAATACATGCGCACGCAGGGCGGCTACGCCATCACGCTCGAATGCGGCCAGCACCAGGACCCGAAGGCGCCCGAGGTGGGCTATCGCGCCATCCGCGCCACGCTGGCGCAGCTCGGCCTGGTCGACGAGGCACCGCCTCCGGCGCGCACCGACATCGAGTTCCTGCGCCTGGCCGAGGTGACCGACCTGCACGACCCGGGCGACCGGTTCGCGAAGGCCTGGGCCAGCTACGACCCGCTGCGCTCGGGCGACCTGATCGGCACGCGGGCCGACGGCACCGAGGTGCGCGCGCCGGCCGATGGCTTCATCGTGTTCCCGAACCCGGCCGCGCAGCCGGGGAACGAGTGGTTCTACTTCGCGCAGAAGAGCGAACGACCCCTGCGTTCCTAGCGGCGGGCCGAGCGCCGGGCCGCTCCCAAGCCGGCCCGCATCCCCTCGGAGGATCGGCCGACATCCTCGTCGGCCGAGGGGCCGTCATCAGTAGGCGGCTTCGAAGATCGCTTCGATTTCCGGCTGCGTGAACTTGCGCGGATTGGTCGCCCCCGATCCGTCCTTCATCGCGTTCGCCGCCATCAGCGGAATGTCCTCGCGCTTCACGCCGAGCTCCGACAACTTGGCCGGGATGCCGACGGCTCGCGCCAGGTCGTGCATCGCCTTCACCGCCGCCTGCGCCGCAGCCTCCACGCTCAGGTCCAGGGTGTTCACGCCGAGCGCCCGCGCCACGTCGGCCAGCCGCGGCGCACAGGCGCTCACGTTGGCCGCTTCCACATGCGGCAGCAGCAGCGCGTTGCACACGCCGTGCGGCAGGTTGTACTGGCCGCCGAGCTGGTGCGCCATCGCGTGCACGTAGCCCAGGAAGGCATTGTTGAAGGCCATGCCGGCGAGGAACTGCGCCGCGGTCATGTTCTCTCGCGCCTCGAGGTCCTCGTGGCCGCTAGACACGGCGCGCGGCAGGTACTGGCCGATCAGCTTGATGGCATGCAGGGCGCAGGCGTCGGTCACCGGCGTGGCGAGCTTCGACACGTAGGCCTCCACCGCATGCGTGAGCGCATCCATGCCGGTGGCCGCCGTCAGCGACGCCGGCATGCCGCGCATCAGCTCGGGGTCGTTGACCGAGATCAGCGGGGCGAGCTGGCGGTCGACGATGTTCATCTTGAGGTGCCTGGTCTCTTCGGTGATCACCGCAAAGCGCGTGATCTCGCTCGCGGTGCCGGCGGTGGTGTTGATCGCGATCAGCGGGAGCGGCGCCTTCTTCACCTTGTCGGCACCGCGGTAGTCCATCACCGTGCCGCCGTTGGTGGCGAGCACCGCAATCACCTTGGCGCAGTCGTGCGGCGAGCCGCCGCCGAGCGAGATGATGCAGTCTGCCCCGGCCTGCTGCTGCGCGGCGAGGCCGGCGTTCACGTTCGACACCGTGGGGTTGGGCTGCACGCCGTCGAACACCGTCACCTGAACGTCGCGCTCGCGCAGCAGCGAGGCCACCTTCTCGGTGACACCGAGCGCGGTGAGCGGCGCATCGGTGACGATCAGCGCGTGCCGGTAGCCGCGCGACTGGACCAGGCTCATCGCGTCGGGCAGGCAGCCGGCGCCCATGAGGTTCTCGGGCGTCATCAGGAAGTGGCGGGTGGGCATTGGGAATTCCTCGTGTACTGGAAAGGCGGGGACGGAAGCTGCGCATTTTCCCAGAAAGTGCACGGTCGTCCTATATTTCGGGCAACCCGCGACCCGTGACAATCGTGGCCATGTTCGCGCCCTCCCAACACGACGTGCGCCGCTTCTTCTGCGACGCCCACCGCAAGCGCCGCGACGGCCTGCCGCTGACCCCCATGGAAACGGTGGCCGCCGACTGGATTGGCCAGCACCCCGAGTACCACGCCGAGCTCGACGACGTGGAAGAAGCGGTGGCCCGCCAATACCCCGTGGATGCCGGCCGCACCAACCCCTTCCTGCATCTGTCGATGCACCTGTCGATCAGCGAACAGGTCAGCATCGACCAGCCGCGCGGCATCAAGCAGGCCTACGAGCTGCTCGCCGCGCGCCTGGGCTCGGCGCACGAGGCACAGCACGAGGTGATGGAGTGCCTGGGCAAGATGATGTGGGAGTCGCAGCGCAGCGGCCAGCCGCCCGACGGGCATGCCTACATCGACTGCGTGCGGCGGCGCGCCACGCGCTGAGCGTTCAGCGCAAGCCGTCGTACAGCAGCTTCGCGCCCGCCAGGAACATGCCGCTGTACGCAAGCCGGTAGAACCACACCGGGTCGATGCACTTCGTGAGTCGCACGCCCAGCCACACGCCCACGGGCGCCAGCGGCATCAGCACCAGCGAGGTCGCGAGGTTGCGTGCGTCGAAGAGCCCGAGCCAGGCATACGGGAGGCACTTCGCTAGGTTCACCGCGCCGAAGAAGACCGCCATGGTGGCCGCCATGGTCACCGGCGGCAGGCGCAGCGGCAGCACGTAGGCGCTGATGGGCGGGCCGCCCGCATGTGCCACGAAACTGGTGAAACCCGAGGCCACGCCGAGCGCGAACCCGAGCGGCTTCGAACGCACCCCTGCCTCGGCCTTGGGCGGGAAGAACAGGCGCTGGGCGAGGAAGAGCAGCGTGAGGCCGCCCACCACCGCCGCCACCGTCTTGGCCGGAAGCACGCCGAACAGCAAGGCCCCTACGCCCACGCCCAGCAGGCCGGCGGGCAGCAGGAGGCGCAGCAGGGCGCGGTCTTGCTGGCGCCACAACTGCTGCAAGCCGGTGACGTCCATCACCATCAGGAGCGGCAGCATGATCGCGGCCGCTTGCGGCACCGGCAGCACCAGGGCCATCAACGGCACCGCCAGTGCTCCAAAGCCACTGAGAAAACCGCTCTTGGCCAGGCCCGTGAGCAGCACGGCCGGGATCGCGACCGCGTAGAACTCGGGCGCGGTGATGAGGTCGAGGCTCGTCATCGGCTACAGGTGGCGCGCCCACATCGCGTTGGTGAGCTTTCCGGCCGGGTCGACGCGGCCCTTGAGCGCGCGCAGTTGCGCCACCTCGGGATAGGCGCGCTCGAACTGGGCCTGCGTGGCGTGCAACTGGTACGGCAGGTAGTAGCGCCCTTCGTGCGCCAGGGCCAGGTCGATCAGCTCGCGCGTCCAGCGGCCCACGCGCTCTTGCGCCGCGGCGTGGGTGCGCTGCTTGTAATAGAGCACGAAGGAGAACACCTCCTCGCGCGCCCAGGGCAGCAGAGAGAGCGCATCGGCCGGCGAGTGGCGCACCGAGATGTTGAGCGCCATCACGTCATGGGCCTGCAGCACCTTCGCCATGCCGCGCGCGAAGGGCACGAAATGACGGACCGGCACGAAGTACTCCTGCAGCACGTAGGTCGAGACGCTGCGTGTGCGGGGCTCGAGTTCGGCCACGTCGAGGCTGGCTTCGTGGTTGCGCCACTTCACCGCCGGGGCGGCGGTGAGCAGCGGATGCAGGATGGACGTGCGCACCTTCGCGCCGCCGGGCAGCTCGGTCAGCGCCCACACCACGTTCTGCTCCAGCGCATAGCGCTGGCCGCGCGGCACGAGGCGCGCGTCTTCGGTGAGCGGCTCGTCGGTTTCGCGCCAGGTCACGGCCACCGGCAGGTCGAAATGCGGCGGCAGCAGGTCGGCGTTGTGCATCACGCTCGCCGCATCGCCGGCCACCGCGTGCGCGAAGTACTCGGGGTAGGTTTCGAGCGGTACCTTCTGCACGATGCGCTTCATGCGCAGGTTGGGCACCAGATCGAGTTCGACTTCGGTGATCGCACCCACCGCACCGTAGCCACCGATCGCCGCGCGGAAGAGCTCGCCGCGCTGCTCGCGCGTGGCCTCGACCACCGCGCCGTCTGCCAGCACGAGCTGCATCGCACGCACCGAATGGCCCACACCCCCATGGCCCACGTAGCGGCCATGCGCGTTGACCGACACCGACCCACCCACGGTGAAGTTGGCGTAGCTCTGCATGGTCTTGACGGCCAGGCCCAGCGGATCGATCACATCCTGCAGGTCGCGCCAGCGCATGCCCGCCTGGACACGCGCGCGGCGTTCGTCTGCCTTCAGCCACACGAGCTGGTTCAGGCCGCGCAGGTCGAGGTGCAGGCCGCCGGCGATGGCCACCTGGCCGCCCATGCTGTAGCGGCCCCCGCCGATCGACACCTGGCCCGGCCAGGCCCGCACCAACCGCGACACCTCGGCGGCACTGCGCGGGGCCTCGATGCGCGCCACCGTCACCGTGTAGAGGCCGGTGACGTTGCCCACCCGCAACTCGCGCGGCACTTCGGCGCGGGCCGGCCATGCGACCAGCACGCCGGCACCCGCAAGCGCCTGGCAGAGCCGGCGCCGGGTGAGCGGCGGCGCGGCCGTCACTTCACCGTGATCCAGCGCCACTCCAGCCAGTTGTCGGGCCGGTGCACCGCCTCGACGTTGGCGCGCGCCGCCCAGGGGATCACCTGGCGGTGCAGCGGGATGTTGAGCACCAGCTCGTTGTGGCGGGCCAGGGCCGCCTTCACGAGCTGCTCGCGCTTCTTCGGGTCGGCCTCCTTGCTCGACGCGGCGGCCAGTTCCTCCAGCTTGGCGTCCTTGGCGTTGCCGAAGTTCCACGAGCCCACGCCACCTTCGCCGCGCCCGCGCAGCACCGGCGTGAAAGTGGTTTCGGCGTCGGTGATCGCGCCGCCCCAGCCGAGCATGTACATCGAGGTGTCGAACTTCTGCAGCTTGGGGAAGTAGGTGGAACGCGGCATCGCGTTGACGCGCACCTTCACGTTGAGCCGCGCCCACATCGAGGCGAGCGTCTGGCAGATCTCTTCGTCGTTGATGTAGCGGTTGTTCGGGCAGTCGAGCGTGACCTCGAAGCCCTGGGGGTAGCCGGCCTCGGCCATCAGCTTCTTCGCACCCTCCAGGTCGTAGGGCAGGCGTTTTTCCAGCGCAGGGTCGTTGTAGGCGCCGAGCGGCGACGGCGTGATGCCGCCCGTGGGCACCGCCTGGCCGCGCATCAGCTTGGTCTTGATGGTCTCGATGTCGACGGCCTGGTAGAGCGCGGTGCGCACGCGCTGGTCCTTGAAGGGGTTCTTGCCCTTCACGCTGCTGTAGAGCAACTCGTCGCGGTGCTGGTCCATGCCGATGAAGACGATGCGGTTCTCGGGGCCGTCGATCACCTTCACGCCGGCCGTGTTACGCAGGCGCGGCAGGTCTTGCGGCGCCGGGTCGAGCACGAAGTCGATCTCGCCGGAGATGAGCGCAGCC
>DASWSY010000352.1:0-13566 GCA_036402415.1 Rhizobacter sp.
TGAACGTCAGGTGGCCCATCTTGCGTCCAGGGCGCGGCTCGGTCTTGCCGTACAGGTGCAGGTGCGCGCCGGGCAGCGAGAGCACCTCGTGCCACGGCGGCTCGGACGCGCGCGTGCCGCCGCGCCACCACAGGTCGCCCAGCAGGTTGAGCATCACCGCAGGCGAGTGCAGGCGCGGCGCGGCGAGCGGTGCGCCGGCGAGCGTGCGCACCTGCAGGTCGAACTGCGACACGTCGCAGGCATCGATGGTGTAGTGGCCGGAGTTGTGCGGGCGCGGCGCCATCTCGTTGGCGACGAGCGTGCCGTCCTTCAGCACGAAGAACTCGACACACAGCACGCCGACGTAGCCGAGCGTCTCGGCGATCCTGCCGGCCGCGGCCACCGCCTGCTGCTGGAGCGCCGGCGTGACGTCGGGCGCCGGCACCTGCGTGACGGCGAGGATACCGTCGCGATGCAGGTTCTGCTGCAGCGGAAAGTGCACCCACTCGCCCGACGCGCCGCGCGCCACGATCACACTCACCTCGTAGGCGAGCGGCAGCATCTTCTCGAGCACGCAGGGCACCTGCTTGAGCTCGGCCCAGGCGCGAGCGAGCTCGTCGCGTGTGGTGACGCGGACCTGGCCCTTGCCGTCGTAGCCCAGGCGGGCGGTCTTGAGCACGCCGGGCAAGAGTTCGTCGCGCACGGCGGCAAGCTGTCCGGCCGTCTCGACCAGGGCATGCGGGGCACACGGCACGCCACAGGCGAGGAAGTGCGCCTTCTCGAGTGCCCGGTCCTGGCAGGTGGCGACCGCATCGCCGGCCGGCGCCACCGGGCGCGTCTGGCCGAGCTGGCGCAAGGCGGCGGCAGGCACGTTCTCGAACTCGGTGGTCACCGCGGCAGAGACACGGGCCAGCCCCGCGAGCCCCGCCGGGTCGAGGTAGTCGGCGCGCACATGGTGGTGCGACACCAGGCCCGCCGGGCTCGTCTCGTCAGGGTCGAGCACGGCGGTGGCATATCCCATCTGCTGGGCCGCGTGCACGAACATGCGGCCGAGCTGGCCGCCGCCCATCACGCCGAGCGTGGCCCCGGGCGGGATGAACCTGGATGTCATTTCAATTCGCCAGTCATCGCACGCGCGGCGTCGGTCTGGCGGGCGCGGTAGGCCTCGAGTTGCGCGCGCAGGGCGGGTTGTTCGCAGGCCAGCATCGCCACGGCGAAGAGCGCCGCGTTGGCCGCGCCGGCCGAGCCGATCGCGAACGTGGCGACCGGAATGCCCTTGGGCATCTGCACGATGGAGTGGAGCGAGTCGACGCCCTGCAGGTGGCGGCTCGCCACCGGCACGCCCAGCACGGGCACCGTGGTCTTGGCGGCCAGCATGCCCGGCAGGTGCGCTGCACCGCCGGCCCCGGCGATGATGGCCTTCAGGCCGCGCGACGCCGCGGCCTCGGCATACGCGAACATGTCGTCGGGCATGCGGTGGGCCGACACCACCCGTGCTTCGAAGGGGACACCGAACTCGGCGAGAATCTCGGTCGCGAGGCGCAGGGTCTCCCAGTCGCTGCTGGACCCCATCACCACGCCGACCACGGGGGCGCTGCTCAAGGCTCGCTCCAAGTGCTCAAAGAACCTTGAATTGTAGGCGGGCAGCTCGATCTGCCCTGCCCGACCCACTGGCGCACACCCATGGACATTACCCTCCAGAACTTCGAAGCCGACCTCATCCAAGCCTCGATGCAGCAACCCGTGCTGCTCGACATCTGGGCGCCGTGGTGCGGCCCCTGCAAGTCACTGACGCCGGTGCTCGAAAAGCTGGAAGTCGCGTACGCCGGCCGCTTCAAGCTGGCCAAGTGCAATGCCGACGAGCAGCCCGAGATCTCGGGCCAGCTTTCGCAGATGTTCGGCGTGCGCAGCATTCCGTTCTGCGTGCTCTTCAAGGGCGGCCAGCCGGTCGACGGTTTCGTGGGCGCCCTGCCCGAGGCGCAGTTGCGCGAATTCCTCGACCGCCACGTGCCGAGCGCCGAGGAGATGGCCGCGGACGAAGACGTGGCCGCCGCCGAGGAGCTGATGGCCGAGGGCAACACCGAGAGCGCGCTCGAGAGACTGCAGGAGGCGGTGGCCATCGACCCGGCGAACGACGCCGCACGCTACGACTACCTGCGCGCGCTGCTGCTGGCCGGCCGCGTGGCCGAAGCGCGACGGGCCTTCGAGCCGGTCGCCAGCAAGGTCATGCTCGACACCCGCCTGGCCGCGGCGGGCCACTGGATCGACGCCTGCGAAAAGGCCCCCTCCGCACGCAGCGCCGAGACACTCGCGGCCGCGATCGCCGCCAACCGCCGCGACTTTGACGCCCGCTTCGAGCTGGCGCAGACGCATTTCGCCGCCCAGCGCTTCACCGAGGCGATGGACGAGCTGCTCGAGATCGTGATGCGCGACAAGGCCTGGAACGGCGAGCTCGCCCGCAAGACCTACGTCGCCATCCTGGAGCTGATGAGCAAGCCCGCCCCGAAGACTGCGGAGGCGGCCCCGAAGAGCACCCTTGAAGTGGCGGCCAAGGTCAACACCGCGTCGGCCGATCCCGTCGTCGACCAGTACCGCCGCAAGCTGAGCATGGCCCTTTTCTGAGGGCCGGGAGCCCTCAGGTCGCGATCGAAGCGATGGCCTTTTCGATCGCGGCGATCGACATCGCCTGCTCGCGCTCGTGGGCCTGCCAGTCGGCGGCCGCGGCCTCGCGGTGCCGCGCGGCAACCGCCTCTTCGCCAAGCTGGGCGAACACCTGCGCAAGGCGATGGTGTGCCGCCGCACGGTCGTCGGCATCGCGGTCGTGGGCGACGGCCACCTGTGACGCGAGGGCGTCCTTGCGAGCCTGCTCGGTCTGGCCCAGTTGCAGGCGGCACCATGCGAGGTCGGCCCCGAGTGATGCACGCTGGCGGTCCAGGCCCTGCAGCAGGCCGTCGCTGAAGTGCGCCTCGTAGAGCGAGAGCGCCTCGGCCCACTGGCCCTGCAGCGTGCACACGCGCGCACGATGCAGGGGCACCAGCGCATCGAGCGACGCGATGCCGATCAAGGCGTCGAGGTTGGTGGCCGACTGCAGGCTCAGCTCGGCGCGGCGCAGCATGGCCAGGTCCTGCGCACCGGTCATGACGGCGTGGCGCGACTGGTCGGCCAGCAGGCCGGCCATGTTGTACATGATGGCGCTCAGCATGGCCTCGTCACCCTCGGCACTGGCATGCAGGCGCGCCTTGGCGTACCAGGGCTGCGAGGCCTCGAAGCGGCCGCCGAAGTGGTAGGCCAGCGCCACCACCAGGCAGGCGCGCGCACGGGCGCTGTGGTGGTCGGCGTCGGCCAGCAGCAGCGCTTCGCTCACATGGCGGCCCATGGCGTCGAGCTCGTAGGCGGTGTAGTCCATGTGGGCCAGCCACGCCGCGGCCAGCGCATTGAGCCGGCGGTCGCGCGAGGCGCCACTCAGGGCGTAGGCCCGCTTGATCTTGTCGTGCGCGGTGTGGCCGAGGTCGCTGAAGTAACCGGCCAGGCCATCGGCCAGGCTGATCCACGCGTTCACGCGCGGGTGAGGCTTCTGGCCGTACTGCGCCTGCAGGGCCGCGATGACGCTGCGCGCTTCGGCGAGCTGGCCCTGGCGCGCGAGCAGGCCGGCGCGTTCGGCGCGCAGGCAGTCGGCGTCGGACGGCATGGCCGCCGTCGCGATTGCCGCATCCAGGTGGCTCAGGAGGCGCGACTTCATCGTCTCACCCCGTGAGGCGCTGCAGGGCCTCCCGGTACTTGTCGGCCGTCTTCGCGATGACGTCGGGCGGCAGCGCCGGCGCCGGCGCCTTCTTGTTCCAGGGCTCGCCGTTCACGCGTGCCTGCTCCAGCCAGTCGCGAACGAACTGCTTGTCGTAGCTCGGCGGGTTGCGGCCTTCGCGGAACGCGGCCTCGTAGCCCTCGATCGGCCAGAAGCGCGAGGAATCGGGCGTGAGCACCTCGTCCATCAGCGTGAGTGTGCCGTCGGCATCGAGGCCGAACTCGAACTTGGTGTCGGCGATGATGATCCCCTTCTTCAAGGCGATCTCGGCTGCGGTGGTGTAAAGCCTGATCGCCGTCGCGCGTACCTTCTCGGCCAGTTCCGAGCCGACGATGCCCTGCATGCGCTCGAACGAGATGTTCTCGTCGTGGTCGCCCACGTCGGCCTTGGTGGCCGGCGTGAAGATCGGCTCGGGCAGGCGGCTCGCGTTCTTCAGGCCGGCAGGCAGCTTGACGCCGCACACCGACTGCGAGGCCTGGTACTCGGCCCAGCCGCTGCCGGCGAGGTAGCCACGCACCACCGCCTCGACGGGCAACGGCTTCAGGCGCTTGACCAGCATGGAGCGGCCGCGTACCTGCTCACGCTCGGCAGCCGGCACCACGGAGGTCGGGTCGTCGCCGGTCAGGTGGTTGGGCACGATGCCTTGCAGGTGCGCGAACCAGAAGAGCGCCATCTCGGTGAGCAGGGCGCCCTTGCCCGGGATGGGCTCGCCCATGATCACGTCGAACGCGCTCAGGCGGTCGCTCGCGACCATGAGGATGCGGTCGTCGCCGACCGCGTAGTTGTCGCGCACCTTGCCGCGGGCGAGCAGCGGCAGGGAGGTCAGCGTCGACGTGAGCAGGGCCTGGGCCATCAGACGACCGTCTGGGCCAGTTCGCCCCGGGCGTAGCGCTGCGCGATCTGGTCGAGGCTCTGTGCCTTGATCTTGCCGGCCTGGCCCTCGCAGCCGAACTGCTGGTAGCGCGCCTTGCACACGAGCTTGGCGGCTTCGCGCGCGGGTTTGAGCCATTCGCGGGCGTCGAACTTGTCGGGGTTCTCGGCCAGGAACTTGCGCACCGCGCCCGTCATCGCGAGGCGGATGTCGGTGTCGATGTTGATCTTGCGCACGCCGAACTTGATGGCTTCCTGGATCTCTTCGATCGGCACGCCGTAGGTCTCTTTGATCTTGCCGCCGTACTGGTTGATGATGGCCAGCAGCTCGGCCGGGACCGACGACGAGCCGTGCATGACCAGGTGCGTGTTGGGGATGCGCTTGTGGATCTCTTTCACGCGCGAGATCGCGAGGATGTCACCCGTGGGCTTGCGCGAGAACTTGTAGGCGCCGTGGCTGGTGCCGATGGCGATGGCGAGTGCATCGAGCTGCGTCTCGCGCACGAACACCGCGGCCTCTTCGGGGTCGGTCAGCATCTGGCTGTGGTCGAGCTTGCCCTCGGCGCCGATGCCGTCTTCTTCACCGGCATCGCCGGTCTCGAGGTTGCCGAGGCAGCCGAGTTCGCCTTCGACGGTGACGCCCACCTTGTGCGCCATCTGCACCACGCGGCGCGTCACGTCGACGTTGTAGTCGAAGTCGGCCGGCGTCTTGCCGTCTTCCTTCAGCGAGCCGTCCATCATGACCGAGCCGAAGCCGAGCTTGATGGCGCCTTCGCACACCAGCGGCGAGGTGCCGTGGTCCTGGTGCATCACCAGCGGAATGTGCGGGTAGGCCTCGACGGCTGCCTGGATCAGGTGCTTGATGAAGGGCTCGCCTGCGTACTTGCGGGCACCGGCGCTGGCCTGCAGGATGACCGGGGCGCCGACCTCGTGGGCCGCCGCCATCACGGCCTGCACCTGCTCGAGGTTGTTGACGTTGAAAGCCGGGATGCCGTAGCCGTTTTCAGCGGCGTGGTCCAGGAGCTGGCGCATTGAGACGAGTGGCATGGTCGATTCCGGAAGTGATGAAACCTGCGCCCGGGCAGGCCTTGCGCAGTGCCCGGTGAAACAGCGCTGTAACCGCTGCGAAACCGGTCGATTGTAGCGGTCGCCCCTCGGTGAAAACCCTTCGGTCGGGGCTGTCTCCCATGTCTGGGGGAGCGTGGAATTGCGGGGTCATGAGGGCGCTTTTCGCGCTTCAGTTCCGCGGCCCGGCGCCGACACTGGGCTTCCCATTTCGACGGGAAGAAGACCGCCATGGCACGACTCGACCTCACCGCCCTCACGCTGCACATCACCGCGTCGGCCCTGCATCACCCCGGCGATCTGGCTGCGCACATCGCCGAAACCGCCCAGGTCAGCCGCAGCACGGCGCGCAAGGCCTTGCAGCGCCTCGTGCAGCTCGGCTGGCTCAGGCGCGAGGGCTCGGCGCGGCAGCCGCGCTTCACGCCGGGCCTCCTGCGCCAGGCGGTGCAGCGCTACGCGCTCGCGGGCCTGCAGGAAGACCTGCCCTGGGCGCGCGACTTCGCCCCCTTCTTCGACCTGCCCGCCGAGGTACGCCGCATCACGCAGCACATCTTCGGCGAACTGCTCAACAACGCCATCGACCACAGCGGCGGCGAGAGCGTGACCGTCTCGCTGCGCCAGACGCCGAGCCACGTGCAGCTCCTCGTGTCGGACGACGGCTGCGGCGTGTTCGACCAGCTCGCGCGCTCGTTCTCGCTCGACGACCCGGCGCTCGCGATGCTCGAGGTGAGCAAGGGCAAGTTGACGAGTCAGCCGGCGCGCCACCTGGGCCGCGGCCTGTTCTTCACCTCGCGCCTGGCCGACGTGTTCGACCTGCACGCGAACGACACCGCCTTCCAGCACCGCCTGTGGGACGGTGGCTGGCACCCGGGCCGGGCGATGAAGCGCCGGGGCACCTCGGTCTACGCCGCGGTCGCGCTCGACACCACCCGCAAGCTCGACGAGGTGCTGCAGGCCTACAGCCTGGACGGCACGGGCTTCGGCTTCGAGCGCACCACGGTGCCGCTGCGCCTGCTGACCACGCCGCTCGCGGGGCTCGATTCACGCGCGCAGGCTCGCCGAGTGGCCGCACGCCTCCAGCAGTTCCGCCGCGCCGAGATGGACTTCGACGGCGTCACGGCCATCGGCCACAGCTTCGTCGACGAACTCTTCCGCGTGCTGCCGATGGATGGCGTGGAGATGGTGCCGACGAACATGTCGCCGAAGGTGGCCGCGCTGGTGCGCAGCGTGCGCGAAGGCGCGTAAGACGGCCTAGCCGATCCGCTCGGCGCGGTAGCCCGCCGCCTTCATCGCGGACAGGATCTCCGCAATGTGCTCCACGCCCCGGGTGTGGACCACCACCTCGATCTGCACCCGCTCGACCGACACCGAGCTGAACGCGCGCTGGTGCTGCACCTCGTCGATGTTGGCGCCCAGCTTGCCCAGCAGCAGGCACACGTCGGCCAGCGCACCCGGCACGTCGCGGATGTCGAGACGCAGGCGCGCCAGGCGGCCCGACTTCACCATGCCGCGCTCGATGATCTCGGCCAGCACCAGCGGCTCGATGTTGCCGCCGCTCAGCACGAGGCCCACCTTTCGGCCGTCGAAGCGACCACGATGTTTCATCAACGCGGCCAGCGCCACCGCACCCGCGCCTTCGACCACCGTCTTCTCGATCTCCAGCAGCAGCACGATGGCCTGCTCGATGTCGTCTTCATCGACCAGCAGCACGTCGTTCACCCGCTCCTGAATGAGCGGCAGTGTGAGCACGCCCGGCGCCTTCACGCCGATGCCGTCGGCGATGGTCGCCTGCTGCACCTCGCGGTCGCCGCCATGCCTCGCGTTCCACGCCGCGGGGAAGCGCACCGTCTGCACCCCCACCACTTCGAGATCAGGCTTCAGGGCCAGCGCCGCCGAGGCCATGCCGCCGATCAGGCCGCCGCCGCCGATCGGAACCACCAGCGTGTCGATCGACGGCTGCTGCGCCAGCATCTCGAGAGCGACGGTGCCCTGCCCGGTGATCACCGCCGCGTCGTCGAACGGGTGGATCAGCGTGAGATGCCGTTCACGCGCCAGCAGCAACCCATGTGCCCGTGCGTCGTCGAAGGTGTCGCCGTGCAGCACCACCTCGGCGCCGAAGCGGCGGGTGTTGGCCACTTTCACCGGCGTGGCGAAGCGCGGCATCACGATCGTCGCGGGGATGCCCAGGCGCTGTGCGTGGTAGGCCACGCCTTGCGCGTGGTTGCCGGCCGACACGGCCAGCACGCCGCGCGCGCGTTCGTCGTCGCTGAGCTGTGCGATCTTGTTGAGGGCCCCGCGCTCCTTGAACGACGCGGTGAACTGCAGGTTCTCGAACTTGAGGAACACCTCGCAGCCCGCGAACTCGCCCAGGGTACGAGACGGCAGGCACGGTGTTTCGAGCACGTGGCCGTGCAAACGGCGTGCCGCGGCACGAACATCGTCGAGCGAGGGGAGCAGCGTTTCCATGGCGCGATTGTGGCCTCGATGAAGAAACTCGTGAGTCCGCGCTAAGGTCGCTTGCAAGCATGAAGAAGTACGCACGCCGCCTGGCCACCGTGGCCCTCACCCTCCCCGCGCTCGCAAGCGCCCAAGTCACGACCAAGCCCGACGGCGTGTTGCGCTCGCTGTGGACCTTTGCCTCGAGCGTGAGCGGCGGCAACACGAGCGCCACCACCGTCACGCTCACCGGCGAGATCGTCAAGCAGACCGACTACAGCAAGTGGCTGACGGTCGGGCGTGTGTTCTATGCACGCGACGACGAGCGAGCCACCGCCGCCACCTACGCACTCACGACACAGTACGACCAGGACCTGATCAACAGGGACTACTTCGCCGTCGCCAAGCTCGACTACCTGCGCGACAGGCCGGCCAACATCGCGTCGCGCGTGTCGGCCTATGGCGGCCTGGGCCGCCACCTCATCCGCGAGGACGCGAACACCTGGGACGTCTTCGCCGGCCTGGGCTACACCGATGACCGCTACGTGGGGACCGCCGACGTCAACGGCGAGATGCGCAACCGCTATGGCCGCTCCGAAGCGCTGCTGAGCGAGAACTCCAACCACAAGCTCACGCCCAACACCACGTTGCGGCAGAAGCTCGAGTACTACGCCGACCTGCGGGACCGGGGTGAATACCGCGCGGTGTTCGACACCGGCCTGTCAGTCGCCATGACCGCCACCTGGCAGCTCACCACCGGGCTTCAGTACCGCTACAACAGCGCGCCCGGGCATGACCTCAAGCACTATGACGTGCAGTTCCTGACCGGGTTGTCACTCCGCTTCGACTGACTATCAGCCGACGAGGCAGACCTTCAGCATGTTGGTGCCCCCGGGGTAGCCCATCGGCTCGCCGCAGGTGATGGCGTAGGTGTCGCCGGGTTTGAGCACGCCCGCCTCGACCAGCATGCTCTCGGCATGCTTCAGTGCCTCGTCTCGGTCGGTGTGGCTGGGCATGAGCAGCGGCCGCACGTTGCGGTAGAGGCACATGCGGCGCTGGCTGCCCACCTGCGAGGTCAGGCCGAAGATCGGCACGTGGATCTTGTGACGGCTCATCCAGAGCGCCGTCGAGCCCGACTCGGTGAGCGCCACGATCGCCTTGCAACCCAGGTGGTGGGCGGTGAAGAGCGCGCCCATCGCGATCGACTGGTCGATGCGGCCGAACTTCTTGTCGGTGAAGCTCGCGTCGAGCGAGATCTCTTCCGCGCTCTCGGCCTCGGCGCAGATGTTCGCCATCATCTCGACCGTCTCGACCGGGTACTTGCCCGCGGCCGTCTCGGCGCTCAGCATCACCGCGTCGGTGCCGTCGATCACCGCGTTAGCCACGTCGCTCACCTCGGCGCGGGTGGGCACCGGGTTCACGATCATCGACTCCATCATCTGCGTCGCGGTAATGACCACCCGGTCGAGCTCGCGGGCCATCTTGATCATGCGCTTCTGCAGCGCGGGCACCGCGGCGTTGCCGACCTCCACCGCGAGGTCGCCACGTGCGACCATGATGCCGTCGCTCGCCTTGATGATCGATTCGAGCACCGGGATCGCCTCGCTGCGCTCGATCTTGGCGATCAGCGCCGGCTTGTGGCGGTATTGCTCGCCTGCCACGTTGGCGAGCTGGCGCGCCATCTCCATGTCGGTGGCGTTTTTCGGGAAGCTCACCGCCAGGTACTCGCACTGGAAGCTCATCGCGGTCTTGATGTCTTCCATGTCCTTCGCGGTCAACGCGGGCGCCGTGAGGCCGCCGCCGGCCTTGTTGATGCCCTTGTTGTTCGACAGCTCACCGCCGATCACGACCGTGGTGTGCACCTCGGCGCCCTTCACCGCATCGACGGTGAGCTTCAGCAGGCCGTCGTTGAGCAGCAGCGTGTCGCCGGGGCGCACGTCGCGCGGCAGCTCCTTGTAGTCGAGGCCCACACGCTCGTTGTTGCCGAGCTCGGTGGTCGCGCCGTCGAGGATGAACTTCTGCCCCGGCTCGATGATGGTCTTGCCACCCTCGAACTTGCCGACGCGGATCTTCGGGCCCTGCAGGTCGGCCATGATGGCCACTTCCTTGCCCACCGCCTTGGCCGCCTCGCGCACGAGTGCGGCGCGCTCGATGTGGTCTTGCGCCTTGCCGTGCGAGAAGTTGAGCCGCACCACGTCGACCCCGGCCCGGATCATTCGCTGCAACACCTCGGGGGTGCTGGACGCGGGGCCGAGGGTGGCGACGATCTTGGTAGCGGGCATGCAGGGTCTCCGTTCTTCTTACAGTGAGCAGTGAATCAGGCGGCGCGCTTTTGCAGGATCTCGAAGGCGGGCAGCGTCTTGCCTTCCAGCACTTCGAGGAAGGCGCCACCGCCGGTGGAGATGTAGCCCACGTCCTTCTCGATGCCGTACTTGGCGATCGCAGCCAGCGTGTCGCCGCCACCCGCGATGCTGAAGGCGCTCGACTCGGCGATGGCGCGCGCGAGCGTCTCGGTTCCCTTGGCGAAGGCGTCGAACTCGAACACGCCGACGGGGCCATTCCAGACGATGGTGCCGGCCTTCTTCAGCATGTCGGCGAGCTGGGCCGCAGTCTTCGGGCCGATGTCGAGGATGAGGTCGTCGGCTGCCACCTCGGTGGCGGCCTTGACGGTGGCGGGCGCGTCCGCGGCGAAGGTCTTGGCCGTCACAACATCGACCGGGATCGGCACTGCGGCACCGCGTGCCTTCATCGCCTCGATCACCGCCTTGGCGTCGTTCACGAGGTCGGCCTCGGCGAGCGACTTGCCGATGGGCAGGCCGGCCGCGAGCAGGAAGGTGTTGGCAATGCCGCCGCCGACGATGAGCTGGTCGACGTTCTTCGCGAGCGATTGCAGGATGGTCAGCTTGGTGCTCACCTTGCTGCCAGCCACGATGGCCACCAGCGGGCGCTTCGGGTTGGCCAGCGCCTTGGAGATCGCATCGATCTCCGCGGCGAGCAGCGGGCCGGCGCAGGCGATCTTCGCGAACTGGGCAATGCCGTAGGTCGAGGCTTCGGCGCGGTGCGCGGTGCCGAAGGCGTCGTGCACGAAGATGTCGCACAGCGCGGCCATCTTCTTCGCCAGCTCTTCGTTGTTCTTCTTCTCGCCCTTGTTGAGGCGGCAGTTCTCGAGCATCACGAGCTGGCCCGGCGCAACCTGCACGCCGTCGACCCAGTTGGCCACGACGGGAATGTCGCGGCCCAGCAGTTCGCCCATGCGCTTGGCCACGGGGGCGAGCGAATCCTCGGGCTTGAACTCGCCTTCGGTCGGGCGGCCCAGGTGCGAGGTGACCATCACGGCCGCGCCAGCCTTCAGGGCCATCTCGATGCAGGGGATGGAGGCGCGGATGCGGGTGTCTTCGGTGATGTTGCCGGCATCGTCCTGCGGGACGTTGAGGTCGGCGCGGATGAACACGCGCTGGCCCTTGGCCTTGCCTTGGGCCGCAAGGTCTTCGAAACGGAGAACTTTCATGGTGGTGCGGGGCGTGATGACCAGAATTGCAGCCCGCTATTGGACACCAGGAACCCGCTGTAACTCACCACCCCAGGCCGAGTTTCAAGGGAATCAGGACCGCCATGCCCGTGACGATGGTGCCCAGCATGCCGCGGCGCCAGAAGTAGTAGGCCGACGCGGCCATGGCGGCGTAGATCCGCGCGTCCTTCCAGGTGTCGATCAGTTCGCCCTGCGCCATCACGATCTCGGGCACGACCACGGCCGCCAGCGCCGCGAGCGGCGCGTACCGCAGGCCGCGCTTGACCCATTCCGGCAGCACGAGCTCCTTCTCGGAGATGAGGAAGAAGCCACGCGTCAGCACCGTGATGACGGTCAGCCCGACGATGGTGACGAGTGCGTAGCCCGAGTTCACGTGGCAGCCCTCTCGGCCGTGGACTCCCGCGGCCCGGCCGGCTTGGCGCGCTCGAGCGCCAGGCGCAGGCGCCGGCCGGCGTCGCCCCCGCCGTCGATCAGCAGCCCGATGCAGACTGCCGCGGCGATGGCCACCACGATGTGCAAGCGGAAGGGCAGCGAGAACGCCGCCACCGCGGCGGCACCGGCCACGGCCGCCGCCAGCAGCGTTGCCCGGTCGGAGATCAGCGAATAGGTCATGCCCAGCAAGGCGAGCACGCCCGCGAACCCGAGGCCCCAGTGCGTCGGGATCACATCGGCCAGGAGGATGCCGGCCGCGGCCGGCACCTGCCAGCTGAACCAGTTCGCCGTGGACGCGCCCATGAAGTACTCGATCTGCCCCTCGTCGTCGCGCGCTTCCGGGAAGCGCTTCATGAAGAGCACGTAGGTGAGGTCGCCGCTGACATAGCCGAGCAGCAGCCGGTCGCGCAGGCGGTACTGCATGAAGTAGGGCCGCCACTGGGCGCTGAAGATGACGAAGCGCAGGTTGATGCACAGCGCCGTGGCCCACACCACCCACACCGGGGCGCCGACCATCATCAAGGGCAAAGCGGCGAGCTGGGCGCTGCCGGCATACACCACGAAGGTCATCAGCAGCGCCAGCGGGACCGACAGGCCGCCCTTGACCAAGGCCACACCGGTCACCAGGCCCCAGGCGGCAATGCCCAGGCTGACGGCGCCCATCTCGCGTGCACCGGCACGGAACTGTGCGTGGCGCAGCGTCTGGCTCAGGGAATGCATGCGGGGATTGTCCTCGTCCGGCGGCCGGCTTGCCGGCCGTCGCCGTAAAGGCTCAGGAATCTTGCGACTTGGCGGCCTTGCCGGGCTTGCCGGCCTTTTTCTCGACCGGCGCCGCCTCGGCGGCAGGCGCCACCTCGGCCGCAGGCTCGGCCTTGACCTCGGCGGTCTTGGTTTCCGCGGACTTGGGCTTGGGCCCGAGCTGGGGCGCCACGGCGTCGATCTTGTTCTCGCGCATGTAGTCGTTCATGTCGCGCCAGCCGGCGAAGACGGCGGCCTTGTCGGCCTTCTTGTTGAGCGAGTAGCAGTCCTCGATCGCGCGGCCGGCATGGCGGCAGGCGCCGCCGATGGCGCGGCCGTCGGCTTCCTTGGCCGCAGCCACCTTCTCGGCCGAATCACCGAAGAGGTCGCAGCCCACCAAGGACGAGGCGGCCAGCAGCAGGGAAAGGAAGGTGAGGCGTCGCATGACAGGTCGGGGAATGGTCCTGGCGCCGATTGTCGGCATCCGCCCTCCCGGCGATGCCGACAAAAGCGGGGCGGATGCCCCGCTGTTCCCGCCGATCAGACCATCGCCAGCAGGCGCTGCACCCGCTCCTCGGTCGACGGGTGGGTCGAGAAGAGCCCGCGCAGCCCCCCGCCCGAGAGCGGGTTCATGATCATCATCTGCGCCGTTTCGGGGTGGCGCTCGGCCGCCTCCAGCGGCAGGCCCTGGGCGTGGCGGTGGATCTTCTGCAGCGCG
>DASWSY010000353.1:0-2621 GCA_036402415.1 Rhizobacter sp.
CCAACATCAACCTGCGCGACCCGGCCCTTTACCGCATCAAACGCGCCACGCATCACAACACCGGCGACACCTGGTGCATCTACCCGATGTACACCTACGCGCACCCGATCGAAGACGCGCTGGAGCAGATCACCCACAGCATCTGCACGCTCGAGTTCGAAGACCAGCGCCCCTTCTACGACTGGCTGCTCGACAAGCTCTGCGAACTCGGCCTGCTGGCCCAGCCGCGCCCGCACCAGTACGAATTCGCCCGCCTCAACCTCACCTACATCATCACCAGCAAGCGCAAGCTCAAGCAGCTCGTGGACGAGAAGCACGTCAACGGCTGGGACGACCCGCGCATGCCCACCATCGTCGGCCTGCGCCGACGCGGCTACACGCCCGAGAGCCTGCAGCTCCTCGCCGAGCGCAGCGGCGTCAGCAAGGCCGGCGGCTGGATCGACTACAGCTCGCTCGAGATCGCGCTGCGCGACGACCTCGACCCGAAGGCGCCGCGCGCGTGCGCCGTGCTCGACCCCTTGAAGCTCAAGCTCCTGAACTTCGCCGAGATCTTCGGCAGCGAGGCGCACCAGGAGCCCTGCCACGCGCCGGTGCACCCGGCGCACCCGGACCGCGGGCAGCGCCAGTTCACCCTCACGAACGAGGTGTGGATCGAGCGCGAGGACTTCATGGAAACCCCGCCCAAGGGCTACCACCGCCTCTACCCCGGCAACAAGGCACGCCTGAAATACGGCTACGTGGTCGAGTGCACCGGTTGCGAGAAAGACGCCGCCGGCAACATCACCGCCGTGCTCGCCAAGCTCGTGCCCGACACCAAGAGTGGCACCCCCGGCGCCGACGCGGTGAAGGTCAAGGGCGTGATCACCTGGGTGAGCGTGGCCACCGGCATCGAGGCCGAGGTGCGCCTCTACGACCGCCTCTTCACCGAAGCCCAGCCGGATGCGGGTGGCCGCGACTTCCTCTCGGTGCTCAACCCCAACAGCAAGAAGACCGTCACCGCCTACCTGGAACCCGGCCTCGCCACGGCGAAGCCCGACGACAAGTTCCAGTTCGAGCGCCACGGCTACTTCGTCGCCGACCGGCACGACCACCGCGCGGACAAGCCGGTGTTCAACCGCACCACCACGCTCAAGGACACCTGGAGCAAATGAATTCACCTGGCCGGCACGCCGTGCTGCCGGCCCACCTGCGGGCCGACTGCGCCGCATGCACCGGCCTGTGCTGCGTGGTGCCGCCCTTCGATGCGCTGCAGGGCTTCGGGTTCGACAAGCCCGCCCACACGCCCTGCCCGCACCTGTGCGGCGACTTCTCCTGCGGCATCCACGCCGACCTGGTCGACCGCGGCTTTCGCGGGTGCACGGTGTTCGATTGCCACGGCGCCGGGCAGCGGGTGTCGCAGCAGCTCTTTCCGGGGCAGGACTGGCGCGACTCGGCCGCGACGGCGCAGCAGATGTTCGCGGCCTACGAGTTGATGCGCGGCTTGCACGACATGATGGCGCTGCTCTACACCGCGTCGGTGCACGTGGACGATGCTCGCCTCATGGCGCAGCTCGATGCGATCGAGCGCCAGTGCGAACGCACCCCGCCGGATGCGATCGACGCCGCCGAGCTGAAGCGCACGACGATGTTGCTGCTGGCCGACCCCGCGATCCGCGGCGCACTGCAGGCCCTGCGCAAAGACTGATCTAGCGTCCGGACGGACGGCGCTGCTGGCGCTTCTGCGCCGAACGTTCGGCCTTGCGCTCCGCGCGCTCTGCATCGGCCGCCTGCCCCGCGGCGAGCCAGGCCGCGTATTCCTCGGGTGTCTCGATCGTGAGGCGGCCGAGCTGGCCCGAACGGAAATCGTTGATCACCACTTCGGCCGCTTTCTGCAGGTCGACCCGCCCACCGCTTTGCAGGGCAGCGCGCTTGCGGCCGATCTCGCTCAGCAAGGCCTCGTCGGGCAATGCGACGCTCGCCTCGTCGAGCTTGTAGCGCTCGATCAGGCGGTCGGCGTAGTGCCGCTGCAGGTAGCCCAGCAGCTCCAGCGCCACCTCCTGCTCGTCATACGCGTTGCGGCCCACTGCGCCGCTCGCGGCGAGGTTGTAGCCGCTCTGCTCGACGATGATGCGCGGCCACAGCATGCCCGGCGTGTCGAAGAGGTAGGCGTCTTTTGCGAGGGCCACGCGCTGCTCGACCTTGGTGACGCCAGCCTCGTCGCCCGTCTTGGCGGCCCGCTTGCCCATGAGCGTGTTGATGAGCGTCGACTTGCCGACGTTGGGGATGCCGCACACGAGGATGCGCAGCGGCTTGTCCATGCCGCCGCGATTCGGTGCCAGCGCGCGGCTCGCGTCGAGAAGGCGCTGGGCGGGCGCGGTCTCCGAAGCATCGAGCGCCAGCGCGCGTGTCTCGGGCTGCGCGTTGTACCAGGCGAGCCACGCGTCGGTGCGCGCCGGGTCGGCCAGGTCCTGCTTGTTGAGGATCTTGAGCCGCGGCTTGCGGCCGGTCAGCTCGGCCAGCAGCGGGTTGGCGCTCGAGCCGGGCAGGCGGGCGTCGAGCAGCTCCATCACCACGTCGATCTGTTTGACGCGCTCGGCGATCGCCTGGCGCGTGAGGTGCATGTGACCGGGGAACCATTGGAT
>DASWSY010000354.1:0-2161 GCA_036402415.1 Rhizobacter sp.
GTCGGGCACCGAAGTCGCCCACGAGGGCGAGGAGACAAGCGGGAAGGAAGGAGCCGCTCAGCGGCTCAACATCGCGCCGGCTCGGCGCGGCGCATTCGCTCGTGGTGGCCGAGCAGCGGCTGCAGTGCGCGGTCCAGCCGCTCGATCAGCGCGTCGTCGGGCGCATAACCGCCTGTCGGCAGGGTCGGCAGTTGTGCATCGGTGGCATAGACGCCATCAAGGATGTTGCGCGCCCCCAGCGCCGAGAGCACCGGCTTGAGCGCGTAGTCGACCGCGAGCAGGTGCGCGATGCTGCCGCCGGTGGCCAGCGGCAGCACCGTCTTGCCGCGCAGCGCGTCCTGCGGCAGCAGGTCGAGCCAGAGCTTGAGCAGGCCGCTGTAGGCCGCCTTGTAGATGGGGGTGGAGACGATGAGCACGTCGGCCTCGGCCACACGCGCCACGCTGGCCGCCACGTCGGCATGCGACGCATCGGCGGCCACCAGCGCATGGGCGGGCAGTTCACGCACGTAGACACGGTGCCGCTCGTGCGCCGCGTTTTCGAGCCGGGCCTGGGCCAGCTCGAGCAACCAGCCGGAGCGCGAGCGTTGCGAGGGACTGCCTGAAATGCTGAGGATCTTCATGGTGACTGCACGATAGCCAGCAGCCCGCGTGCAGCCAACGAACGAAATCGAGCATCGATATCGTTTTGGCGGCCCACGCCGTTCCCACCTGCGACGCATGGAGAATCCGCCCATGGCAGACCCCGACCCCTCGACGCTTCGGCACACGCCGCTCGAAGACCTGCAGGCGCTGCTGATCGGCACCCTGCTCGTGTCGCTGGCGGTCACGCTCTTCCAGCACGCCGGGCTGCTGTCGGGCGGCACCGCAGGCATCGCCTTCCTCGCGCACTACCTCGGCGGCTGGTCGTTCGGCCTCGCCTACTTCGTCATCAACCTGCCCTTCTATTGGCTGGCGTGGCGGCACATGGGCAAGAGCTTCACGCTGCGCACGCTGGCGGCGGTGGTGCTCGTGGCGGTGATGAGCGACTGGCTGCCGCGCCACCTCGTGCTGGCTTCGCTGGACGCGTGGCTGGCCGCGCTGCTTGGCGGCGTGCTGATGGGCAACGGTTTCCTGGTGCTGTTCCGCCACCAGGCGAGCCTGGGCGGCCTGGGCATCCTCGCGCTGCTGGCCCAGAAGAAGAAGGGCTGGCGGGCCGGTCACGTGCAGATGGCGATGGACGCGACGATCGTGTGCGCTGCGCTCGCCACCGTGCCACTCGACCGGGTCGCCCTCTCGGTGGCAGCCGCCGTGGTGCTCAACCTCGTGCTCGCCACCAACCACCGCCCGGGGCGCTACGTGGCCCAGTAGCGCGGCGGCGGCCTGCGCGTCGACACCGCCACCGACACGCCCTAGGTGCGCAACGCGCTCTCGCCGCTCTACGCCAAGCTCGGCGTCGAAGGCCGCCCGCAGGCCATCGTGCGGGCACGCGAGCTGGGCTACGGGCAGGGCTGAGCGAGGGTGGCAGGACGCTTGCTGGGGCCGGCTTGCTCGTCGCCCCCGGCCCGTTGCTCGCGCCCTTTGGCATTGCGGTGCCGCAGGAAGTCTGGGTGCGGGTGGTCGGGCTGCTGGCGCTGGTGCTCGGCGCGTACGACCTGGTCGCCGCGCGCCACGAGCTCGTGCCGCTGATGCAAGCCAGCGTGGTGGCGCGCTTCGGCGTGCTGGGGGTGTTCGCCGGCCTCGTGCTCGGCGCGGGCGCCCCGGCCGCGCTGATCGTCTTTGGCCTGGTGGACGCGGCGGCCGCCACCTGGACCGCCCTCGCCTTGCGCCGCACCCTCAGGCCCGCGCGCGCCTGAACGACGCAGGCACAGCGCGCCTTGTCTTCGCCACCGGATCCCGACATATATACTGAGACATATCGAGCCCACGCAAGCGCCGCACATGTCCTTCGCCCGACGCCTTTCCGCCGCGCTGGCCCTCGGCCTGTCGCTGGGCGTCCATGCGGCCGAGCTCACGGTGTCGGCCGCGTCCAGCCTCACCAACGCCTTCCACGAGCTCGGGCCCGTCTTCGAGGCCGCCCACCCCGGGCACAAGCTGCGCTTCAACCACGCCGCCTCGGGCGCGCTGCTGCAGCAGATCGCCAACGGCGCACCGGTCGACGTGCTGGCCACTGCCGACCCGGAGA
>DASWSY010000355.1:0-3352 GCA_036402415.1 Rhizobacter sp.
GAAGGTGCAGTTGCCGTTCGTGATGGGCGTGCTGTCTGACCTCTCGGGCAAGCCGACCGAGCCGCTGCCCCCGGTGGCCGAACGCAAGATGCTCGACTTCGACGTCGACAACTTCGACAGCCGCATGAAGTCGATGAAGCCGCGCGTGGCCTTCCAGGTGCCCAACGCGCTCACCGGCGAAGGCAACCTCTCGGTCGACATCACCTTCGAGAGCATGGACGACTTTTCTCCGGCGGCCGTGGCCAAGAAGGTCGATTCGCTGAACCAGCTCCTCACCGCGCGCCAGCAGCTCAGCAACCTCATCACCTACATGGACGGCAAGACCGGCGCCGAGGAGCTGCTCGCCAAGGTCATCTCCGACCCGGCGCTGCTGAACAGCCTGGCGTCCGCGAAGAAGGCCGGCGACGAGCCCAAGGCCGAGTAAGCCCAACGCACTGAACACGGAGAAACGAAATGGCAGAAGCACAAGGTCAATCGTCCGCACTGCAGGGCGTCGAGTTCCAGGGCGGTGATTTCGCCTCGCTCCTGAAGAAGGAGTTCAAGCCCAAGAGCGACGAGGCGAAATCGGCCGTCGAGAACGCCGTCCTGACCCTCGCGCAACAGGCACTGGCCAACACCAAGGTCATCGGCAGCGACGTGGTCGCCTCGATCGAGGCCATGATCGCCGAGCTGGACCAGAAGCTCAGCGCGCAGATCAACCTGATCATGCACAACCCCGAGTTCCAGCAACTCGAGAGCGCCTGGCGCGGCCTGCATCACCTCGTCAACAACACCGAGACCGACGAGATGCTGAAGATCCGCGTGATGAACATCAGCAAGAACGAGCTCGGCAAGACGCTCAAGCGCTACAAGGGCACGGCCTGGGACCAGAGCCCCATCTTCAAGAAGGTCTACGAAGAAGAATTCGGCCAGTTCGGCGGCGAGCCCTTCGGCTGCATGGTCGGCGACTACTACTTCGACCACAGCCCGCCCGACGTGGAGCTGCTGGGCGAGATGGCCAAGGTGGCCGCCGCGGCACACTCGCCCTTCATCGCCGCCGGCGCGCCCACGCTGATGCAGATGGAGTCGTGGCAGGAGCTGGCCAACCCGCGCGACCTGACCAAGATCTTCACCACGCCCGAATACGCCGCCTGGCGCTCGCTGCGCGAGAGCGACGACGCGCGCTACATCGGCCTGGCCATGCCGCGTTTCCTGGCGCGCATTCCCTACGGTGCCAAGACCAACCCGGTCGAGGAGTTCAACTTCGAGGAAGACACGGCCAACGCCGACCACACCAAGTACACCTGGGCCAACTCGGCGTATGCGATGGCGGTCAACATCAACCGCTCGTTCAAGCAGTACGGCTGGTGTTCGCGCATCCGCGGCATCGAGTCGGGCGGCGCGGTCGAAGGCCTGCCCACGCACACCTTCCCGACCGATGACGGTGGCGTCGACATGAAGTGCCCGACCGAGATCGCCATCAGCGACCGCCGCGAAGCGGAGCTCGCGAAGAACGGCTTCATGCCGCTGGTGCACCGCAAGAACAGCGACTTCGCCGCCTTCATCGGCGCCCAGTCGTTGCAGAAGCCCGCCGAGTACGACGACCCCGACGCCACGGCGAACGCCAACCTGGCGGCGCGCCTGCCCTACCTCTTCGCCACCTGCCGCTTCGCGCACTACCTGAAGTGCATCGTGCGCGACAAGGTCGGCTCCTTCAAGGAGAAGGACGACATGTCGAAGTGGCTCAACAACTGGATCATGAACTACGTCGACGGCGACCCGGCGAACTCGTCCGAGACCACCAAGGCCCAGAAGCCGCTCGCGGCCGCCGAGGTGGTGGTGGAAGAGATCCCCGGCAACCCCGGCTACTACTCGTCCAAGTTCTTCCTGCGGCCGCACTACCAGCTCGAAGGGCTGACGGTGTCGCTGCGCCTGGTCTCCAAGCTGCCCTCACAGAAGGCAGCCTGATCCTTCACGACAACCGTCGACGACCCTGCAGCTCTCGTCGACTTCACCGCGGCTTTTCGCGTCCCTTTACCAGCATCTTCGTTTCCTCAGACTGACCTGAATTCAAGGAGAGACTTCCATGGCTTCCATTGACACCCACATCAAGTTCGCCGGCGTCGACGGCGAATCCACCCACAAGGACCACAAGGGCGAGATCGAAGTCCTGTCGTGGACCTGGGGCGTGAGCAACGACAGCATCGGCGCCGGTGGCGGCTCCGGCAAGGGCAAGGCCACGCCGGGCGACTTCCACATCACCCACCTCTACGACAAGGGCTCGCCGGTGCTGGCGAAGTACTGCGCCTCGGGCAAGCACTTCCCCGACGTCACCATGACCTGCCGCAAGGCCGGTGAAGGCCAGAAGGACTTCCTCGTCATCAAGTTCAAGGAAGTGTTCATCAAGTCGGTGCAGCCCTCGGGCAGCTCCGGCGGCGACATCGTCGAGAGCATCACCTTCGCCTACAAGCAGGTCGACTTCGCCTACAAGGCGCAAGACGACAAGGGCGGCCTCGGCGGCGAGGTGAAGTTCGGCTGGAACAACCAGACCACCGAGATCACCTGATCCTCGCCGACACACCGGCACCGGCCGGAGCAGGCCGCGCCACGCGCGCGGCCTGCCGGGCGCCGCCCCCGCAGGAGGACCGACATGGCCAAGATCTTCAGCTCGACGAACAACTTCAGCTCGCTCCAGACCCAAGGCGGCGGTCAAGTGGCGGCGCAACACGCCGGCATCTGCGCCGCGCTCACCTCGCTGTGGTGCCTGCACATGCTGGAGGGCCGGCGCGACCTGCTGACCCGGCCCTCGTATGCGCGCGCACAGTCGCTCCAGGTGCTCTACCGCTGGGACCCGGCCGCCGGCGCACAGGACAAGCTCAACCTGCTCGAGCGCATCGGCGTCAAGGGCACCGTCCAGTTCAATGCCAGCGCCACCAGTGTCGCGCTGTCGCAGATGTCGGCGAAGCCGGGCGTCTACCGCCTCGGCAACGGCGCGCATTCGATCGGCGCGGCCGTCGTGAACAACCGCTACTACTTCTACGACTGCGACGAGAACGGCGCCGGCGGGCTGCACGCCTTCGACGACGCGGACGACTGGCGCGCCCTGGTGACGCAGCACTACGGCGGCGATCGCCTCCAGGGCATCTCCACCGCGTTGTAAGGAGTCCGACATGCCATCGCAAGCAGGCGCTTCCGCCCTCGGCAGCAGCGACATCTTCCTCGCCGTCCAGACCAAGCGCGCCGGCAAGGTCAAGGGCGAGGCCATGAACCCCGGCCACGAGGACGAGATCGTCGTCAAGGGCTGGCATTGGGGGGTCTCGGCCACCTCGGCGCTCGGCTCCACCCAGGCCACCTCGCGCCGCGCGTACAAGGG
>DASWSY010000356.1:0-14431 GCA_036402415.1 Rhizobacter sp.
TCGAATCGGCCTCGGTGATGAAGGCGCTGTTCGGCGCCGGCGTGCAGCCGCTGGAGTCCGTGTTCGACGGGCTTGCCGATTTTGTCGACACCCATTTCGAGGCCGGCGCCTTGATGCGCCTGGCAGACGCTCCGCTCCGACCATGAACCTGCCCGAGATCGCCGACCTCCACGACACCGCGCTGCGCCAGCGGCTGCAGCAGCGGCTGGACCGCAAGACCAAGCCGACGGGGTCGCTCGGGCGCATCGAATCGTTGGCCTTGCAGGTCGGGCTGATCCAGCAGACCGAGGCGCCGCAATGGCGCTCGCCGCAGCTGCTCGTGTTCGCCGGTGACCATGGCCTGGCGGCGCGCGGCGTTTCGGCCTACCCGAGCGACGTGACCTGGCAGATGGTCGAGAACTTCCTCGCCGGTGGGGCCGCGGTGAGTGTGCTGGCGCGCCAGCACGGGCTCGCGCTCAGCGTGGTCGACGCCGGCGTGAACCACACCTTCGCACCGCGCCCGGGGCTGATCGACCGCAAGATCGGCTTCGGCACCGCCGACGCGCTGGTGGGCCCGGCGATGAGCGAGGCGCAATGCGTGCAGGCGATCGACGCAGGGCGCGACCTGGTGCGCTCGCTGCCGGGCAACGCGGTGCTGCTGGGCGAGATGGGCATCGGCAACACCTCCAGCGCCGCGCTCCTGCTCGCGCGCCTGGGCGGCGAAGACCTCGAACGCTGCACCGGGCGCGGGACCGGCCTCGACGATGCAGGCCTTGCCCGCAAGCTCGACGTATTGCGCGCGGTGATGGCGCGGCACCGCGACGCGACCACGCCGCTTGCGGTGCTGGCGGCAATGGGCGGCTTCGAGATCGCGATGCTGGCGGGCGCCGCGCTGCAGGCGGCGGCCGAGCGGCGCACGGTGGTCGTCGACGGTTTCATCGCCGGCGTCGGGGTGCTGGCCGCGGCGCGCCTGGTGCCGCGCGTGCTGGGCTATTGCGTGCTGGCGCACCGATCGGCCGAGCCGGGCCACGCCGCGCTCATCAAGCACCTGGGCGCGGAGCCGCTGCTCGACCTGGACCTGCGCCTGGGCGAAGCGTCGGGCGCGGCCCTCGCGTGGCCCTTGCTCGTCAGTGCGCTGACCCTGCTCGACGAGATGGCGAGCTTCGAATCGGCCGGCGTGTCGGACCGGCACGCGCCATGATCCGGCACGAGCTGCGGCTCATCGGCGTCGCGCTGCAGTTCCTCACCCGCGTGCCGGTGCCGGTCGGTTTCGATCCGCAGTGGCTGAACCAGAGCGCCCGGCACTTTCCGCTGGTGGGCGCGCTGGTGGGCCTCTTCGGCGCGGGGGTGCTGTGGGCGGCAGGGGCGCTGTTCCCGCCGGCCGTGGCGGTGGGGCTCTCGATGGCGGCGACGGTGTGGCTCACCGGCGCGTTCCACGAAGACGGCCTGGCCGACACCTGCGATGCCCTGGGCGGCACGGTGGGCCGCGAGCGGGCGCTCGAGATCATGAAGGACTCGCGCATCGGCACCTATGGCGCGCTCGCGCTGCTGCTGGTGCTGGGCCTGAAGGCGGCGACGCTCGCGGCGCTGCCACTGGTGTGGGCGATGGTGGCGCTGGTGCTGGCGCACACGGTGTCGCGTACGGCCGCGGTGGCTCTGATCCGGTTCCTGCCCTATGCGGGGGACGTGTCGCAGGCGAAGGCCAAGCCGCTGGCCGAGCGCATCTCCGGCACCGGCCTGTGCGTGGCACTCGCATGGCCCGTCGCGCTGGCGGCGGCGCTGCTCGCGTGGCAGCCCGGGTGGTGGCCCATCGTGGCAACCGCCGGCCTCGTTACCGGCTTGGTGGCGAGCGCCTGTGTCCGCTGGTTCATGCGCCGGCTCGGCGGCATCACCGGCGACGCGCTCGGGGCGACACAGCAGTTCACCGAGCTCAGCGTGCTGCTGGTGTGGCTGGCAGGGTGGCCGGGATGATGGTGTGGCGGCACCCACGGCCGGCGGGCGCGCAAGGGCGCTGCATCGGGCGGGTGGATGTGCCGGTGGACCCGCGCAAGACCAAGCGCCTCGCGCACCGCATCCGCCGCCATGTGCGCCGGGCCTGTTGGCCGCGCGTGGTGGTGACGTCGCCGCTGGCGCGCGGCGTGGCGGTCGGCCGCTGGCTGGCCCGCTGGGGCTTCGAGCACCGCATCGACGCGCGCCTGAGCGAACTCGACTTCGGGACCTGGGACGGGCGGCCCTGGGCCGAGATCGACACGGCCGAGCTCGCGGCCTGGGCGCAGGCGTTCGCGGACTACGCGCCGGGCGGCGGCGAATCGGTGCGGCAGCTGATGGCCCGCTGCGCGGCGTTCCTCGACGAACATGGCGCTTCGCCGCTGTGCGTGGTCGGCCACGCCGGCTGGATCAATGCCGCGCGCTGGGTGGCCGCGGGCCACACGACACCGCGCAGCGCCGCCGAGTGGCCGCCGGTGCTGGCTTACGCCACGGCCGAGAGCTTCTTGCGCAGCTCCGGCGGCGCGGAGTCGCAGTAGCGCAGCACCTGGCACTGCTCGCACAGCGGGCGTCGCGCCTGGCAGACGTAGCGGCCGTGCAGGATCAGCCAGTGGTGTGCGTCGTGCAGGTAGTGGGCCGGAACGCGTTTGAGCAGCCCCAGTTCCACCTCCAGCGGATTGCGGCCCGGCGCGAGGCCGGTGCGGTTGCTGACGCGGAAGATGTGGGTGTCGACGGCCATGGTGGGCTCACCGAACACCACGTTGAGCACCACGTTGGCGGTCTTGCGGCCGACACCGGGCAAGGCCTCCAGCGCCTCGCGGTCGTGCGGCACCTGGCCGCCGTGCTGCTCGACCAGGATGCGGCTGGTCTCGACGAGGTTCTTCGCCTTGTTGCGGAAGAGACCGATGGTCTTGATGTGTTCGCTGACCCCTTCGACGCCCAGCGCGACCATCTTCGCAGGGGTGTTGGCGACGGCGAAGAGCTTGCGCGTGGCCTTGTTGACGCCTGCGTCCGTGGCCTGCGCCGACAGCAGCACGGCAGCCAGCAACTCGAACGCGTTCGTGTACTCCAGCTCGGTGACGGGGTGGGGATTGGCGGCCTTGAGGGTGGCGAAGAAGGGCTCGATCGACGACGTCTTCATGGACGCCGATTGTCTCAGCGTGGGAGTTCGTCGAGCGGCGAGGACTTCTGCAGGAGTTGTGCGACGGGCTTGGGTGGCTCACCCGGTTTGGGAGTCTTGTTGGGGTCGCATGCCAGCACCACGAATCCGGCGGCTGCCAGCACGATCCACCACCCGGGCTTGTTCATCGCATGCCAAGCCTCAATAGCGCGATTGCATCTCGCGGATCTGCTCGCGCGCTTCGCCTTGGCGAATGGCGAAGGTGCGCTGGGTCTTGCCGGTGGCGTGCTCGCGCGGGCCCTTGTCGCCCTGGTGCTCGTCTCCGAGCCAGCGGCCCCAGCCTTTGCGGACGTGGCCCTTGGTCTTCAGTTGGCCACCGATGCGATCTCGATTCATGTCGGCTCCTGTGACGTGTGCGTTGCGGGCTCCCGAGTGAACCCGTGCACGCAGGGTAGGCCGCGGGCTGCTGCGGCCGAGTCAGCACCCTGCAACGCGGCCCGTGGGATGTGGCCGCGAGTGGGTGTAGGAGATCGCTGACAACTGCCCGGCCGGGAGCCTCAGGCGCCGCTGCGTCGACGCGCCCGGGCCATCGCCTCGGCGATGCGGGCCTGCTTGGCGTCCGGCGCGGTGGGCGCCTCGGGCGCGGGCTCGCCGGCAAGCTGTGCCTGTGCGCGGGCGGCGAGACGCGCACTGCGCTCTTCGGCGTCGCGCTGCAGGCGCAGGCGGTGGAAGGCATAGCGCTCCTTCGCCTCGTCCGCCTGTGGCGTGCTCCAGGCCTGCCAGCCCGTGGCCTCGCCGGAGGCGTTGACCAGCGAAATGCAGTCCACCGGGCACACCGGGATGCACAGCTCGCAGCCGGTGCACAGCGGGTCGATGACGGTGTGCATGCGCTTGGCGCCGCCCACGATGGCGTCGACGGGGCAGGCCTTGAGGCACAGCGTGCAGCCGATGCACCAGGCCTCGTCGATCACCGCGAGCTGGCGCGGCCCTTCCTGGCCGTTGGCGGGGTTCAGGGGCAGGGCGGGGCGGCCCGTCAGCGCCGACAGCCGCGCCACCCCCTCGGCACCGCCGGGCGGGCACTGGTTGATCTCGGCTCGGCCTTGCGCGATGGCTTCGGCGTAAGCCCGGCAATCGGGGTAGCCGCAGCGCGTGCACTGCGTCTGCGGCAGGGCGCTGTTCAGCGCATCGGCAAGTGCGGCCGTGTTCACCCGGCCAGTTGGGCGGCCCGCTTGCGGGCCGGGGCCGCCTTGCGTGCAGCGGGCTTCTTGGCCACAGCCGCCTTGCGCGGTGCGTCCTGGTGCCTGGCGATGAAGTCGCGCAGCTCGGGGTAGACCTTCTCGCGCCAGCGGCGGCCGGAGAAGATGCCGTAGTGGCCGGCACCTTCCACGTCGTAGTGGAACTGGCGTGACTTCGGAATGCCGGTGCAGAGCTCGTGCGCGGCCTTGGTCTGGCCGGCCCCGGAAATGTCGTCGAGCTCGCCTTCGATGGTGAGCAGGGCCGAGGTGGTGATGTCCTGCGGGCGCACGAGATTGCCGCCCACGTTCCAGGTGCCGTTGACGAGCGCGAAGTCCTGGAAGATGGTCTTGATGGTGTCGAGGTAGTACTCGGCCGGCATGTCGAGCACGGCGTTGTACTCGTCGTAGAACGCGCGGTGGAACTCGGCGCTTTCATCCTCGCCGCGCATCAGGTCCATGAAGTAGTCGTAGTGGCTCTTCAGGTGGCGGTCGGGGTTCATCGCGATGAAGCCGCTGTGCTGCAGGAAGCCCGGATACACGCGCCGGCCGTTGCCGGGGTAGTTGACCGGCACGCGGTAGATCACGTTGTTCTCGAACCACTCGTAGCTCTTGTTCATCGCCAGGTTGTTGACCGCGGTGGGCGACTTGCGAGCGTCGATGGGGCCGCCCATCATCGTCATCGTGCGCGGCGTGAACTCGCCGGCGCTCGCCATCAGCGAGATCGCGGCGAGCACGGGCACCGTGGGCTGGCACACCGAGATCACGTTCACCTCGGGGCCGATGTGGCGGATGAATTCCTGGACGTAGTAGATGTAGTCGTCGAGGTGGAAGGGGCCGGCTTCGGTCGGCACCATGCGCGCGTCGGTCCAGTCGGTGATGTAGACCTTGTGGTCGATGAGCAGCATCTTCACCGTCTCGCGCAGCAGCGTGGCGTGGTGGCCCGACAGCGGCGCGACCACGAGCACCGTCGGCTGCTCCTTGAGCTTGGCCAGCACGGCCTGGTCGTCGGTGAAGCGCTTGAAGCGCAGCAGGCGGCAGAAGGGCTTCTCGATGGCCACCTGCTCCTGCACGGCCACGTCGACGCCGTTGGTCCTGACCGAGGTGATGCCGAACTCGGGCTTTTCGTATTCCTTCGACAGCCGGTGCATCAGGTCGAGGCCGGCCGAGATGCGGTGGGCCAGCGGCGTGTGCGTGAACGGCGACAGCGGGTGGCTGTACAGCTTGGCCGAGGCGCTGGCGAACTCCGAGAACGGGCTCAGCAGCGCGCGGTGGGTTTCATAGAGTTGATACAGCATCGGGGTTCCTCGTGGGCATGGTGCGCACGCCAGTGCACGCTTGTGCGTTGCAGCATTCTAGGCAGCTGCCTTGCATCGTGCAGAGGACAGCCGCGGGTGGAAACCCCGAAAAGGCACCAGAACAGGGCCTGGTTCGCACGGTTCGTGCGTTTGTCGGCACAAACGGGGTGTCACGTGCGTGACCCCCGGTCCCGAGATCAGCTCACCTTGGCGATGGCCGAGACCACCGCGTCGATGTTCTTCTTGTTGAGCGCGGCCACGCAGATGCGGCCGGAGTCGACGCCGTAGATGCCGAACTCGCTGCGCAGGCGCTGCATCTGTTCCTTGGTGAGGCCGGAGTAGCTGAACATGCCCTTCTGCTGGGTGATGAAGCTCATGTCCTGCTTCAGGCCGGCGGCCTTGAGCTTCTCGACCAGCAGCGTGCGCATCTCCTTGATGCGCACGCGCATGCCGGCGAGTTCTTCTTCCCACAGCGTGCGCAACGCCGGCGTGTTGAGCACGGTGGCCACGACTTGCGCGCCATGCGTCGGCGGGTTGGAGTAGTTGGTGCGGATCACGATCTTGAGCTGGCTCAGCACGCGCGCGGCTTCTTCCTTGCTCTCGCACACCACGCTCAGCGCGCCCACACGTTCGCCGTAGAGCGAGAAGCTCTTGGAGAACGAGGTCGAGACGAAGAAGTCGAGTCCGGCGGCCATGAACTGGCCGATCACCGCGCCGTCTTCGGCGATGCCTTCGCCGAAGCCCTGGTAGGCCATGTCGAGGAAGGGCACGAGCTTGGCGGCCTTGACTGCGTCGACGACCTGAGCCCACTGCGCGGGGGTGATGTCGTAGCCGGTCGGGTTGTGGCAGCAGGCGTGCAGCACGACGATGGTGCCGGCGGGCGCAGCCTTCAGGCCGGCGAGCATGCCGTCGAAGTTCACGCCCTTCTTGGCGGCGTCGTAGTACGGGTAGGTGTCGACCGTGAAGCCGGCGTTGGTGAAGAGCGCGCGGTGGTTTTCCCAGCTCGGGTCGCTGATCAGCACCTTGGCGCTCGGATTCAGGCGCTTGAGGAAATCGGCGCCGATCTTCAGGCCGCCGGTGCCGCCGAGGCCTTGCACGGTGGCGACGCGACCGTCCTTCACGGCAGCGCTGTCGGCACCGAAGACCAGGCCCTGCACGGCCTTGTCGTACGCGGCGATGCCGTCGATGGGCAGGTAGCCGCGCGCGGTCGGCGCTTCCATCATCTGCTTCTCGGCCTGGGCCACGCACTTGAGCAGGGGCAGCTTGCCGTTCTCGTCGAAATACACGCCGACACCCAGGTTCACCTTGTTCGGATTCGGGTCGGCGTTGAACTGCTCGTTCAGGCCCAGGATGGGGTCGCGGGGGGCCATTTCAACGGCGGCAAACAACGAGGTCATGGGGACAGTCCTTGTCAGTAGAGCGGGGGTGTGATTTGGGCTAACCTGAACGATTGCCCTGCATGCGCGGGGAAACCCGGAGATTTTATCTGCCATGGCCGAGACGTCCGAAGTCGTCGAGCAGCCCGCCACGGGCGAGTTCGTGAGCTTTCCCGATTCCCCGTTCCAGTTGTTCCAGCCTTACCCGCCGGCAGGTGACCAGCCTGCAGCGATCCAGCAACTGGTGGAGGGCGTGCGGGACGGCCTGAGCTTCCAGACGCTGCTGGGTGTGACCGGCTCCGGCAAGACCTTCACGATGGCCAACGTGATCGCGCGGCTCGGGCGGCCGGCGATCGTGTTCGCGCCCAACAAGACGCTCGCGGCGCAGCTCTACAGCGAGTTCCGCGAGTTCTTCCCGAAGAACGCGGTCGAGTATTTCGTCAGCTACTACGACTACTACCAGCCCGAGGCCTACGTGCCTCAGCGCGACCTCTTCATCGAGAAAGACAGCTCCATCAACGAGCACATCGAGCAGATGCGCCTGTCGGCGACGAAGAGCCTGCTGGAACGGCGCGACGTGGTGATCGTGGCCACCGTCTCGGCGATCTACGGCATCGGCAACCCGAACGACTACCACCGCATGGTGATGACGCTCAGGAAGGGCGACAAGATGGGCCAGCGCGACGTGATCGCGCAGCTCATCCGCATGCAGTACACGCGCAACGAGCAGGATTTCTCGCGTGGCACCTTCCGCGTGCGGGGCGACACGATCGACGTCTTCCCGGCCGAGCACTCGGAGCTGGCGGTGCGCATCGAGCTCTTCGACGACGAGGTCGAATCGCTGCAGCTCTTCGACCCGCTCACCGGGCGCATCAAGCAGAAGATCGTGCGATTCACGGTCTATCCGTCGAGCCACTACGTGACGCCGCGCGACCGTGTGCTGGCTGCCATCGACACCATCAAGCAGGAGCTGCGCGAACGGCTCGATGAACTGGTGAAGGCCGGCAAGCTCGTCGAGGCGCAGCGGCTCGAGCAGCGCACACGCTTCGACCTCGAGATGCTGCAAGAGATCGGCCACTGCAAGGGCATCGAGAACTACACGCGGCATCTCTCGGGCTCGGCGCCCGGCGAGCCCCCGTCGACGCTGGTGGACTACCTGCCGAAGGACGCGCTGATGTTCCTGGACGAGTCGCACGTGCTGATCGGCCAGCTGGGCGGCATGTACAACGGCGACCGGGCGCGCAAGACCACGCTCGTCGAATATGGCTTCCGCCTGCCGAGTGCACTGGACAACCGGCCGCTGAAGTTCGAGGAATTCGAGAAGAAGATGCGCCAGGTGATGTTCATCTCGGCGACGCCGGCCGACTTCGAGAAGCAGCACGCCGGTCAGGTCGTCGAGCAGCTCGTGCGGCCCACCGGGCTCATCGATCCGGTGGTCGAGGTGCGACCGGCCACGCACCAGGTCGACGACGTGCTGCAGGAGATCCGCGAGCGCATCAAGGTCAACGAGCGGGTGCTCATCACGACGCTTACCAAGCGCATGGCCGAGCAGCTCACCGACTACCTCAGCGACAACGGCGTGCGCGTGCGTTACCTGCACAGCGACATCGACACGGTCGAGCGCGTGGAGATCCTGCGCGACCTGCGCCTGGGCGCCTTCGACGTGCTGGTGGGCATCAACCTGCTGCGCGAGGGCCTGGACATCCCGGAGGTGTCCCTGGTCGCGATCCTGGACGCGGACAAGGAGGGTTTCCTGCGCTCGGAGCGGTCGCTCATCCAGACCATCGGCCGGGCGGCGCGCAACCTCAATGGCAAAGCCATCCTCTACGCCGACAAGATCACCGACTCGATGAAGCTTGCGCTGAGCGAAACCGAGCGCCGCCGCGCCAAGCAGATGGCGCACAACCAGGCCGAAGGGATCACGCCGCGCAGCATCCAGAAGCAGGTGCGCGACCTGATCGACGGCGTCTACAGCGAGAAAACCAAGGACGCGCAAAGGGTCTTGGAGGCCGCGGCGGTCGAGGCGCTGTCGGAGAAAGATCTCGCAAAACGCATCAAACAGCTCGAAAAACAGATGCTCGAGCACGCTCGCAACCTCGAATTCGAGAAGGCGGCGCGGGTTCGAGATCAGCTTGCGACGTTAAGAGAGCAAGCATTTGGGGCTGCGGGGACCGACAATGTGTCACCCGAACCGGCCGGGTCGAAGTAAGTCAGGGTGGGAATGACGGGCGAAATAAGCCTGCTCACCGAGGGGGAACTTCCTTAGCCAATGCCGACCGAATCAGTGGGTTTCAGCTAAACTTGAGTAAACCTGTCGGATTAATCCGCGGGTTAACCCGTCCCATGAGGGCGGTGTCTGCAAGCGTGAAGCCACCATTGATCGCTTTCATTGACTAAACGTGCTGTCACCGGCACCAGGAGGATTTCATGCGACTGACCACCAAAGGCCGTTTTGCCGTTACCGCCATGATCGATCTCGCCCTGCGCGAGAACACCGGCCCCGTTGCGCTGGCTGCCATCAGCGCCCGCCAGCAGATTTCTCTGTCCTATCTCGAGCAGTTGTTTGGCAAGCTGCGCCGCCACGAGCTGGTCGAGAGCACCCGCGGCCCAGGCGGCGGCTATTCGCTCGGCCGCAAGTCCGACGAGATCACCGTCGCCGACATCATCGTCGCCGTCGACGAACCGATCGACGCCACCGGCTGCGGCGGCAAGGAAAACTGCATGGGCGACGACGCCGGCCGCTGCATGACGCACGACCTGTGGTCCAGCCTCAACGCGAAGATGATCGAGTACCTCGATTCCATCTCGCTGCGCAAGCTCGTGGAAGAGCAGCTCGCCAAGGGCGTTTCGATCGAGGAGCACCCCGTCAAGCGCGCCATTTCCACGCAACCGGTCGTCAAGCCGATCAAGATCACCGCCCCCAATTCGGTGTTCGCGCTCGGTGGGGCCATGAGCAAGTAAACCGTCTCTCTCTCGCCTTTCGTCATGGACATGACCCAGCATTTCCCGATCTACATGGACTACGGCGCGACCACGCCGTGTGACCAGCGCGTGGTGGACGCGATGATTCCGTGGCTGCGCGAACATTTCGGCAACCCGGCATCGCGCAGCCATGCGTGGGGTTGGGAGGCCGAGGCCGCCGTGGAAAAGGCCCGCGAACAGGTGGCGGCGCTGATTGGGGCCGACCCCCGCGAGATCATCTGGACCTCGGGAGCCACCGAGTCCAACAACCTGGCCTTGAAGGGTGCCGCACAGTTTTACAGGACACGCGGCAAGCACCTCATCACCGTCAAGACCGAGCACAAGGCCGTGCTCGACACCATGCGCGAGCTGGAGCGCCAGGGCTTCGAGGTGACCTACCTCGACGTGCAGGAAGACGGCCTGCTCGACCTGGACAAACTCAAGGCCGCGATGCGCGCCGACACCATCCTCGTGTCGGTGATGTACGTCAACAACGAGATCGGCGTCATCCAGGACGTGGCCGCGATCGGCACGCTGTGCCGCGAACGCGGGATCATCTTCCACGTCGACGCGGCGCAGGCCACCGGCAAGGTCGAGATCGACCTCGCCAAGCTGCCCATCGACCTGATGAGCCTCGCTTCGCACAAGACCTATGGCCCGAAAGGCATCGGCGCGCTCTACGTGCGCCGCAAGCCCCGTGTGCGCATCGAAGCGCAGATGCACGGCGGGGGCCACGAGCGTGGCATGCGTTCGGGCACGCTGCCCACGCACCAGATCGTCGGCATGGGCGAGGCTTTCCGCATCGCCCGCGAAGAGATGGGCGTCGAGAGCGAACGCATCCGCATGCTGCACAAGCGGCTGGTCGAGGGTCTCTCGGACATCGAGCAGACCTTCCTCAACGGCCACCCGACGCAGCGTGTGCCTCACAACGTCAACATGTCGTTCAACTTCGTCGAGGGCGAGTCCCTGATCATGGGCATCAAGGGCATCGCGGTGTCGTCGGGCTCCGCCTGCACCTCGGCAAGCCTGGAGCCGAGCTACGTGCTGCGTGCGCTCGGCCGCAGCGACGAACTCGCGCACTCGTCGCTGCGCATGACCATCGGTCGCTTCACGACCGTCGACGAGATCGACTACGTGATCAACACGCTGAAGGACCGCGTGGCCAAGTTGCGCGAGTTGTCGCCGCTGTGGGAGATGCACAAGGACGGCATCGACCTGAGCACCATCCAATGGGCCGCTCACTGACCACCGGCACACGAAGGATTCTGGAGTACTGACATGGCATACAGCGAAAAGGTCGTAGACCACTATGAGAACCCGCGCAACGTGGGTTCGTTCGAAAAGGGTGATGACAGCGTGGGCACCGGCATGGTCGGCGCCCCCGCGTGCGGCGACGTGATGAAGCTGCAGATCAAGGTGAACCCGGCGACGGGCCTCATCGAAGACGCGAAGTTCAAGACCTACGGTTGTGGCTCGGCCATCGCCTCGAGCTCGCTCGTCACCGAATGGGTGAAGGGCAAGTCGCTCGATGAAGCGCTGACCATCAAGAACACCCACATCGCCGAAGAACTGGCGCTGCCGCCGGTGAAGATCCACTGCTCGATCCTGGCCGAAGACGCGATCAAGGCTGCCGTCAACGACTACAAGGCTAAGAAGGCGCATTGATGATGGCGGTCACGCTGACGGAAGCGGCGGCACGCCATGTGACGCGCTATCTCACCAAACGCGGCAAGGGTGTCGGCGTGCGCCTGGGCGTGAAGACGACCGGCTGCTCGGGCCTCGCCTACAAGCTCGAGTACGCCGATGACGTGGCGCCGGAAGACATCGTCTTCGAAGGCCACGGCGTCAAGGTGCTGATCGATCCCAAGAGCCTGCCGTATCTGGACGGCACCGAACTCGACTTCGTGCGAGAGGGCCTCAACGAAGGTTTCAAGTTCCACAACCCGCGCGAGAAGGATCGCTGCGGGTGCGGTGAATCGTTCCGGGTCTGACCCCGGGTGGTGCGCAGCAGGCGCGGCCGGGGTCGCGCCTTTGTTTTGTCTGTGTGGTGAGTCTTCCGTGAATCGAGCGTGCCGTGAAGCTGGACGATGATGATTTCGCCTTGCTCGGGCTGCCGCGTCGCCAGGCACAGGAAGCTGCCACGCTCGATGCCCGTTGGCGCGAGTTGCAGGCCCAAGTGCACCCGGACAGGTTCGCGGCACAGGGCGCTGCGGCGCAGCGCGTGGCGATGCAGTGGGCCGTGCGGGTGAACGAGGCCTATCAGCGCCTGAAAGATCCGGTGAAACGCGCCGCCTACTTGTGCGAGCTCAACGGTGTGCCCGTGCACAGCGAGAGCAACACCTCGATGCCCGCCGGCTTCCTGATGCAGCAGATGGAGTGGCGCGAAGCGCTGGAGGAAGCGACGCTGCTGAGCGATGTCGAAGCCCTGGGGGACCGCGTGGTGATGCACCGCCGCGAAGCGCTCCAGCGGCTCGAAAGAACGTGCGACGAGCAAGGCGATTTCGGCGCAGCGGCCGAGCAGGTCAGAGCCCTCATGTTCGTCGAGCGCTTTGCCGAGGACATCGATCGCCGCCTCGAAGCGTTGGGACAATAAGACATGGCCTTGCTTCAGATTTCAGAGCCGGGTGGGAGCCCGGACCCGCACCAGCGTCGCATCGCGATCGGCATCGACCTCGGCACCACGCATTCGCTGGTGGCCGCCGTGCGCCACGGCGTGGCCGAATGCCTGCCCGACGCCCAGGGCCGTGTGATCCTGCCGTCGGTGGTGCGCTACCTCGACAAGACACGCCGCCAGATCGGCCACGAGGCGCACGCCGAAGCGGCCGTCGACCCGGCCAATACCATCGTCTCGGTCAAGCGCTTCATGGGCCGTGGCCTTGCCGACATCGCGCAGCGGGAGAAGCTGCCGTATGACTTCGTCGATGCGCCGGGCATGGTGCAGATCCGCACGGTGGCGGGCGTGAAGTCCCCGGTGGAGGTGTCGGCCGAGATCCTTGCGACGCTCCGCCAGCGCGCGGAAGACAGCTTCGACGACGACGTCTTCGGTGCCGTGATCACGGTGCCGGCGTATTTCGACGACGCGCAACGCCAGGCCACGAAAGACGCGGCGCAACTCGCCGGCCTCAACGTGCTGCGCCTCATCAACGAGCCGACCGCCGCTGCCATCGCCTACGGGCTGGAGAACGGCAGTGAAGGGCTGTACGCCGTGTACGACCTAGGCGGCGGCACCTTCGACGTCTCGCTGCTGCGCCTGAGCCAAGGTGTCTTCGAGGTGGTGGCGACGGGTGGCGATTCGGCCCTCGGCGGCGACGACTTCGATCGCCTGCTCGCTGATTGGGCGCTCACCAAGGGCGGCCTGCGCGCGACCACGCCGCAAGACAAGCGTGCCGTGATGGTCGCGGCGCGTGCCGCGAAGGAAAAACTCTCCAGCAGCGACCACGCCACCTTGGCGTGCCCACTCGCCGAGGGCGAGCTGTCGGTGCGTGTGACGCGCGATGAATTCCAGCAACTCGGCGCTGAGTTGGTCGGGCGCACCATCGGCGCGTTGCGCAAGGTGCTGCGCGATGCCAAGGCGGCCAAGGACGATGTGCAAGGTGTCGTGATGGTTGGCGGCTCGACCCGGATGCCGCAGGTGCAAGCGGCCGTCGCCGAATTCTTTGGCAAGGCGCCCTTGACCAATCTCAATCCGGATGAAGTGGTCGCGCTCGGCGCGGCGATCCAGGCCAACGCGCTCGCGGGCAATACAGGCGCCGAGGAGTTGCTGCTGCTCGACGTGATCCCGCTGTCGCTGGGCCTCGAGACCATGGGTGGCCTGGTCGAACGCATCATCCCGCGCAACAGCACGATTCCCACCGCCCGCGCGCAAGACTTCACCACCTTCAAGGACGGCCAGACCGCGATGGCGATCCACGTGGTGCAGGGCGAGCGCGAGCTGGTGAGCGATTGCCGTTCGCTGGCGCGCTTCGAACTGCGCGGCATCCCACCGATGGTGGCCGGTGCCGCGCGCATCCGCGTGAGCTTCCAGGTCGATGCCGATGGCCTGCTGGCCGTCAGCGCGCGGGAAGAAGGCTCGGGCGTGCAGGCGTCGATCAACGTCAAGCCGAGCTACGGCCTGACCGACGACGAGGTGGCGCGCATGCTGACCGAAAGTTTCACCACGGCTGAATCCGACATGAAGGCCCGCAGCCTGCGCGAATCGCGTGTGGAAGCTGAACGCATGTTGCTGGCCACCGCCTCGGCGCTGCAAGCCGATGGCGACCTGCTCAGTGCCGAGAGTCGCGCCGAGATCGACGCCCTCATGCAAGCCCTCGATCACACCCGAGAGGGCGACGATCATGCCGCCATCGACACCGCCGTGGAAGCACTCGCCAAAGGCACCGAAGCCTTTGCCGCCGAGCGCATGAACCGCGGCATCCGCCAGGCCCTCGCCGGCCGCAAGGTGGAAGAAGTCTGCACATGCCCATCATCAAGATCCTTCCC
>DASWSY010000357.1:0-3281 GCA_036402415.1 Rhizobacter sp.
TGGGGCCGTGGCCCGGCGCATGGCCGGCATGACGCTCCTGCGCGCCGACGTCACCGCCAACAACGACGACGACCGCGCCCTGCTCAAGCGCTACACGCTTTTCGGGCCGCCCGCGCTGGTCTTCTTCGCGCCGGCGGGCAACGAGTTGCCCGGTTCCCGTGTGATCGGCTACCAGGACGCCCGCGAGTTCGGCGCCCACCTCGACCGGGTGCTCGCGTCGGCCAAGCCGCTCAGCGGCCCGCAGGTCGGCCTGAAGTGACCGTGCCGGCCGCCAGCGCCCGCTTCGATCGGCTCGACGCGCTGCGTGCGGTCGCCATCCTGTGGATGGCGGTCTTCCACTTCTGCTTCGACCTCAACCACTTCAAGTTCATCCAGGAGAACTTCTACCGCGACCCGTTCTGGACGGTGCAGCGCACGATGATCGTGACGCTGTTCGTCTTCGTTTCGGGGCTCGGCCAGGCCATCGCCTGGGAGCAGGGCCAGAGCTGGCCGCGCTTCTGGCGACGCTGGGCGCAGGTGGCGGGCTGTGCGCTGCTGGTCACCGCGGGCTCGTACCTGATGTTCCCGCGCAGCTACATCAGCTTCGGCGTGCTGCACGCGTTCGCGGTGATGCTCGTGCTGTGCCGGCTCACCGCGGGGGCGGGGGGCTGGCTGTGGCCGATGGGGCTGGTGGCGGTGCTGCTGCCGCAGCTCGTGCAGCACCCCTTCTTCGACACGCGGCTCACCAACTGGGTGGGCCTCGTCACCCGCAAGCCGGTCACCGAAGACTACGCCCCCATCCTGCCGTGGATCGGCGTGATGTGGTGGGGCCTCGCCTCGGGCCAGTGGGTGCTGAAGCACCGGCGCCACTGGCTGGCCGGAGCCTTGCCGCAGCGCCTGTCGCCGCTGGCGCTGCTCGGCCGCTGGTCGCTCAGCTTCTACATGGTCCACCAGCCGGTGTTCATCGGTCTTCTGATGATGGTGGTGTGGGCTCGGCAGGCGCTGGCGGGTTGACCTTCGGGTTCACCAGCGACTCGAGCGCCGCGCCGGGGTCTTCCTCTCCGGCGATCGATTCTTCGGCGAGGTCGACCGGCTTGGGTGCCGACGAGGGCCGGGCGGCGGGTGGGGGCGTGGGGTGTGAGCTCATGCCCCCTCCGTGGCAATGCGTGTGCCGCGCTCAGTCCCGGTCGCAGCGGCGCTCGTGGACGGGGCAGCGCGCGTAGTCCGGGTCGTTCTTCAGGAGGTACATCGCCCGCGCTGCATAGGCGGTGTCGGCGAAGTCGCTGAAGAGGCCGTCCACGCCCAGTTCGTAGAAGGTCAGGTACTCGTTGACCGGGTTGCCCTGGTAGTTGCTGGCCAGGCGCTTCGGCTCGTTGCGGAAGGTGTAGGGGTGCACCACCAGGCCGAGTCGGTGGGCGTTGGCCACGATGTCGGTGGCCGGCAGCAGGCGGCGGTCACGCTCGTCGACCACGTCGTCGCCGGTGGCATCGGCACACGCGCCGTTCAGCACCGTGATGCACGCGCTGCTGATGAGATAGGTCTTCCACGGGCCGATGCCGTCGGCATAGCTGCGCACCTCGGCCAGGCCCTGGGGCGTGAGCAGGTCGCGGAAGAGCCCCGTGCGGCCGGCCACCGCCCAGTCGTACGGGCGGTCGTAGGGCGGCGTGAAGTCGAGCGAGCCGTCGGCATTCACGTCGTTGGCGTCGACGAGCTGCACCAGGCGAACGCTGGTGCGCGAGCGCAGGTACTTGAGGTTGGCCTGCTCGAACGACTGGATGTAGACGGGCGCGTTGCGATGGTTCCAGCCGGCGTGCGTGAGCACCGCCAGCAGTCGGTCTTCCAGCGCGAGGCCGAGCTTCTGGTGGTAGGTGGGGTGCTTGGTTTCGGGGTAGATGCCGATCTTGCGGCCGTGCTCGCGCGACTTGCGCTTCACCAGCTCGATCACCTCGGGCAGGGTCGGGATCTGGAACTTGCCGTTGAAGCCCTGGTCGCGGTCGGCGAACGACTGCAGCGCGCGGAGCTGCTTGATCTCGGCCAGGGTGAAGTCGCTCGCGAAGAAGCCTTCCTCCTCGACGCCGTCGACGACGGCGCGGCGCTTGCGGTTGGCGAACTGCGGCAGGCTCGCCACGTTGGTGGTGGCGATGAGGTTGGGCTCGTGGCGTGCGATGAGGTGGCCGTCCTTCGTGGCCACGAGGTCGGGCTCCACGTAGTCGGCACCGAGCTCGATGCCCAGCGCATAGGCCTCGAGCGTGTGCTCGGGCAGGTAGCCGTTGGCGCCGCCGCGGTGGCCGATGACGAGCGGCCGCGTGTCGCCGTGGCGACGTCCGTGCGGCTCGGCGAGGGCAGGTTGGGCGGCCCCGGCGAACGCCGCCAGGAAGGCCAGCGCCACGGGCAATCGGGTCATGAATCGCATCGACGGTTCTCCTCGTGTTGGGAAGCCGGCGCACCTTAGGGCGGCCCGATGACACGCCCATGAAACCGTGCATCGTAGGCAAACGGCATACCCGCGAAGGTGATGGGCCTCCTGGTCGCGTGGCCTGACAGATGTGTCAGTTGTCGCGAGTTGTGTCCAGGCGTACGGTTCGCGCCCAGGAGACAAGATGACCCGACTTTCGACCCAGCGCGCCACGTTGATCGGCATGTTCGTGGCCGCGGCCACCGTGGTGGCGCTCGCCGCGTTTGCCTGGGACTACGCGCGCCGCACGGTGGATGCCGCGCGCTTCGTGAACCACACCCACGAGGTGAAGGTGGTGATCCGCGACCTCGAGTCGAGCCTGTACCGCGCCGAGGCCGGCCAGCGTGCCTACCTCGCCACCCGCGTGACCACGTACCGCAGCGAGCGTGACCTGGCGCTCGAGTCGCTCGACAAGGGCCTGGCCGAGTTGTCGCGCCTCACCACCGACAATGTCGAGCAGGCGGCGCGCGTGGCCGAACTGCGGCGCGACGTGGCGACCCGCATTTCGGTCTATCGCGTGAGCGACGGCCTGCTGCAGGCCGGCAGCCCGTACTCGGCCGAGCAGCGCATCGAGATCGGCGCGCAGGCCTTGGCCAACATCCGTCCGCACATCGATGCGCTCGTCGCCGAGGAGGACCGCCTGCTCGCTGCGCGCGAGAGCCTGCAGCGCCAGCAGACCCGCACCACGGCCACGATCTTCGGCGCCTTCGTGGTGCTGCTGCTGGTGCTCCTTCCGGTCACCTTCTGGCGCATGCTGCGCGACCTGCGCGCGCGGGCCGCCGCCGAGGTGCTGGTGGCCGAGGAACGGGCCTTCGACACCGTGCATGCCCGCGCGCTGACGCTCTAC
>DASWSY010000358.1:0-11509 GCA_036402415.1 Rhizobacter sp.
GAACACATGCTGCTGCTGCAGGTGCGCACCGGCGCGCCGGATGCCGCACCAAGCCGCCTCAGCATCGCGTCGCTGACGCCGCGCGAGACCGAGGTGCTGTCCTGGGTCGCCAAGGGCAAGACCAACCGCGACGTCGCCGACATCCTCGGCATGAGCCCGCGCACGGTGAACAAGCACCTGGAGCATGTGTTCGAGAAGCTGGGCGTGGAGACGCGCGCCGCGGCGGCGGCGCTGGCCAGTCGTGAGCTGGGCTGACCACGCCAAGCCGCACGCCGGATCAGAAAGTCTCCCAGGCATCGGCGTCGGCGCGGGCGGTCGCCGGTGCCTGCACTGGGGCCGGCGCCGGAGGTGCTGAGATCGCCTGGAGGCCCGCGGAGCGTGTGGCCGGCTTGGGCCCGGCGATGGCCCGCGGGCTTGCGGCCGGTGGGGCATCGCGGCTCGGCTGTGCCGGTGCGGCGGAAAGGCCGTCTCCACCGGCGAGCTTGAAGACCGACACCGCGTCCACCAGGTTGCCCGCCTGTTGCTTGAGGCTTTCCGCGGCGGCCGCGCTTTCCTCCACCAGGGCGGCGTTCTGCTGCGTCACCTGGTCCATCTGCGAGACGGCTTGGCCGACCTGCGTCACACCGGAACTCTGCTCGGTGCTGGCCGAGCTGATCTCGCCGACGATGTCGCTCACGCGCCGGATCGCCGAGACGATCTGCTCCATCGTGGCGCCGGCCTCGCCGACGAGCGAGGTGCCCTGCTCCACCTGTTCGACACTGTTGGTGATGAGGGTCTTGATCTCCTTCGCGGCTTCGGCGCTGCGCTGGGCGAGGCTTCGCACTTCGCTGGCAACCACCGCGAATCCGCGGCCCTGCTCGCCGGCGCGCGCCGCTTCCACCGCGGCGTTGAGCGCGAGGATGTTGGTCTGGAAGGCGATGCCGTCGATCACGCCGATGATGTCGGCGATCTTCTTCGACGATTCGTTGATGTTCCTCATCGTGCCGACGACCTGCCCGACGACTTCGCCGCCCTTGGCCGCGACGGCGGTGGCGCTGCCGGCGAGCTGATTGGCCTGGCGCGCGTTGTCGGCGGTATGGCGCACGGTCGCGCTCAGCTCGTCCATGGTCGCTGCGGTCTGCTGCAAGGCACTGGCCTGTTCCTCGGTGCGCTGGCTCAGGTCCTGGTTGCCCTGCGCGATCTGGGCGCTCGCGGTCGCCACGCATTCGGAGTTGCTGCGCACGTCGCTCACCACGCGCGCCAGGTTGCTGCGCATGTCTGCCAGCCGCGCGATCAGGCTCGTGGTGTCTCCCGGCTTGACGTCGATGTGCACCGTGAGGTTGCCGCGGGCCACCTCGTCCACCATCCGGGCGGCGACCCCGGGCTCGCCTCCGAGCTGCCGGAAGACGCTGCGCATCAGCAACGCGGCCAGGGCCAGCGTGAGCCCGCCCATGGCGAGGCCGCCCAGCGCAAGCACGAAGGTCGTCTGCGTGCTGGTGCTGTCGAGCGCGTCCGATCGTTGGCTGAGCAGCGCGGCTTCGATCTGCATGAACTCCGCGACCTCGGCGCGGAACGCGTCCATGGCGGCCTTGTCACGTCCGGCGCGGAAGGTGCGCAGCAGTTCGTCCGCCGTCGACTTGCCGGCGTTCACGTCGCGTCGCAGGGTCATCAGCGACGACGCAACGTCCATGAACTGCTGGTGGCTGGCCTGCATCTTGTCCAGCCGCCCCTGCTGGCCGGGGTTGTCCGAGGTCAGCGACTTGGCACGTTCGATGTGACCCTTGAAGTCACTCTCGCCCTGCGTGAGGGGCTCCAGAAACTTCTCGTCGCCGCTGGCCACGAAGCCGCGCAGTCCAGTCTCGATGTTCACCATGCTGATCAACATGCCGCGCCCTTCGGCGAGGACCTTGTAGGTGTGGGTGTTCCAGTGCGTGGCTTCGCGCATCTTTCCGATGTTCAGGATTGCCAGGCCGAACAGCACGCCGGCGATCAGCAGGATCGTGGCGAAGGTGAAGGAGAGTCTTTTTTTCAACGACCAGTTTGCAAGCATGTTGGCACTCGATGTGAAGGAGGTGGTTCAGCGGTCGGAAGGGTCCGACAGTCCGATGTCGGCGCCCGACAGGAGCTGCTCGATGTCGAGCAGGATCAACGTTCGGTCGCCGTCGCCTTGTCGGAGGGTGGCGATGCCGGTGATGTGGCCGACGGCGACGCCCTGGTTGAAGGCCGGCACTGGCTTGATCTGATCCTGCTGCAGCCCAATCACGTCGGAAACCGAGTCGACGGTGACACCGACCGTGCGCCCGCGGACGTTCAGCACGATGGTGACCGTGGCCGCGTCGAAGCGTGGTTCGCTTGCGAAGTGGCGGCGCAGGTCGACGATCGGCACGATCACACCTCGAAGGTTGAGGACACCCTGCACGGACTCGGGCGCGCCCGCGATGCGCGTCGCGGGTTCGTGGCTTCGGATCTCCTGCACCCACAGGATGTCGATGCCGTATTCCTCGGCGCCCAGGCGCAGGCTCAGGAACTCCCGGGTGGACGATGTGGCCGATGCGGCCTGGCTGACGGATTCGCGCTCGGCGATGGAGATGGCACTCATGGCTGTTCTCTCTGGAAGGTCAAGGAAAGGAGGGCGCTTTTGGCAGGCGCCGCCCCGAGGTGTCAGGCGGCTTGCGCCAGCCTGAACACGCTTACGGTTTCGGCAAGCCGGGCGGCTTGCTGCTTGAGGCTCTCGGCCGCGGCGGCGCTCTCTTCCACCAGCGCGGCGTTCTGCTGCGTCACCTGGTCCAGCTGGGCGACGGCGTCATTGACCTGGCCGATGCCCGCTGTCTGTTCGTTGGCGGCGGAGCTGATGCCGCCGATGAGATCGGCCACGCGCCTGACTTGCGACACGATGTCGTCCATCGCGCTGCCGGCGTCACCCACGAGCTTCGCGCCCGCTTCCACTTTCTCGACGCTCGTGCCGATCAGCGACTTGATCTCCTTGGCCGCTTCGGCGCTGCGCTGGGCGAGGTTGCGCACCTCGCCAGCGACCACGGCAAAACCACGCCCTTGTTCGCCGGCTCGCGCAGCTTCGACCGCGGCGTTCAGCGCGAGGATGTCGGTCTGGAACGCGATGCCATCGATCACGCCGATGATGTCGGCGATCTTGCGGGAGCTGTCGCTGATGTCTTCCATGGTGGCAACGACCTGGCCCACGACCTCGCCGCCGCGCTCCGCGGCCGCGCTGGCCGCGCCGGCGAGCTGCGTGGCCTGGCGCGCGTTGTCAGCGGTGGTCTTCACGGTCGAGGTCAGCTGCTCCATCGAGGCTGCGGTCTGCTGCAGGTTGGACGCCTGTTCTTCGGTGCGCTGCGACAGATCGGCATTGCCCGAGGCGATCTCGGCCGAGCCGGTGGCGATGGAGTCCGAGGCGTCACGCACACGGCCAACGACGCGGGCCAGCCCGGCTTGCATGTCGGCGAGAGACGCGAGCACGCTGCCTGCGACGGCCGTGTCGGCGCCCTGGACGCGACCGAGATCCCCCTCGGCCACCCGGCGCGCGGCGGCGCTGAGCACCGACGGCTCGGCGCCGAGCGCGCGCAGCAGGCCGCGCGTGATCATCACCGCCAGCGATGCGGCGATGACGATGGCGACGAGGCAAGCCCCCAACATCAGGTTGCGATCCGACGTGTAGGCGACGCCCGCGCGCGCGACCTCGGTCGTGCCTTGGTCGGCCGCGAAATCGATGTAGCGGTTGGCCGCTGTCAAGAGGCTCGCCAGGAGCGGTCGGCAGTCGGCATTCATCTTCGCAACGGCCTCGTCGCGCTTGCCGTTCATCGCCAAGTCCACGATGTTCAGCGCCACGGGGCCGTAGCGCGATTCCACACGGTCGATCTCTGCGGCGAGTTCCCGTTCGCGCGCATCCGGCGACTTGGCCACCATCTCTTTCAGCTTGGCGATGCTCTGCCCGACCTTCTCGTGCGAGGACACGACGGCCCCCTTCTCCGTTTCGCGGTCGGCGGCGCTGGACACCAGCACGAGATTGCGGGCGCCGATGGCACGGGCATTGGTGGCGTCGAGCACATCGTTGGCCAGCTTGATCCGGACGGCGGTGTCGTTGACGTAGGTCTCGTAGTCGCGGTGAGCCGAGCCCAGCGACACGAGCGACAGGGCGGCCACGGCGATGACGATGGTGGTGAGTGCGCCGAACGCGGCAGCGAGTTTGAATTTGATGGTCAGGTTTCCGAAGTTCATGGGGGTCTCCCGATAGGCCGGCGGCCGATGGGGACGAATCATGAATCAGAAAGTGATACAAGTGATCAAATCGATTGACGCAAATTGCGGATTTCTGCGCGTTGTTCGCAGATTCCCATGCTGACCATGAGGAATTGGCGCACGAAGGGTGGCGCGCGCGGCCACGAGCGCTCAGGAGGGGCGTTGGCGTGAAACCAGGGCTGCCAGGCCTTCGCGCAGGCGCGCCCAGAGCGGTGTCACCTGCGAGGTCTGCAGGCGCTCGGCGCAGTCCTCGAGGCGCCGGGCAGCACCCGCGAAATCGTCGTGCCCGAGAAGGGACAGCACGCTCTTGAGGCTGTGGGCGAGATGGCGAAGGTCGGAGAGATCGCCGCGGGCGATGTCATCGTCGCCGCGGGAGATGTCGGCTTCGAACTGCGCCACGGCACTGGCGCGGAAGGCAAGGTAGAGCTCCCGGTCGCCTGCGAAGTGAATCGTGATGGCGTGGCGAGCGGCATCGTCGAGCGCAATGGCCTGGTCGGCTCCGGCATCGCGGGGGGGAGTGGTCGGTGGCGTGCCCACCGCGTCCCGCACGCAAGCTTCCAGCTCGACGACCGACACCGGTTTGGAAAGCTGCCGCCACACGTCGTGCGCCGCGAGCTCGGCCTGCAGCGGCCCGCGCAGACCGGCGCTGAAGACGGCGATGCGTGCGGCGCCGCGCAGGGCGGGCTCGTCCGCCAGCCGCCGCAGCAGCACCAGCCCGTTCTCGCCCGGCATCATCAGGTCGGTGATGACGAGAGCCACGGGGCCTCTCGCCCGCAGCGCCTCCAGGGCCTGCGCCACGCTGGCGCAGGCTTCCAGCTCGACTTCCACGTCCTCCAGGGCCAGCGCCACGAACCGCCGTATGGAGGCGTCGTCGTCGACCAGCAGGACGCGTGGGCGGCTCATGAGGCGGCGGCATCGCGGCCCAGGCACTCGGCCAGCAGGGCCGGGAGTTCGGCCACGAGGCGTGGCTTGTGGATCACCGGCACGCCGGCCAGTGCGAAGGCGTAGGGCTCGCGCTGGGCTTCGTCCAGCGAGGTCACGACGATCAGCCGGCTGCCGCTGAATTGCGGGTTGGTGCGCAGGCTGGTGATCAGCGTGGCGCCGTCGATGCCGGGCAGCAGGATGTCCACGATCAGCACCTGGGGCTGCAGCCGCCCGGCCATCGCGAGGCCGGCGATGCCCTCGTCGGCCACGTGCAGTTCCACCTGCGGAAATTTCTGCCGCACCAGCAGGCCGACGAGGTTCTGGTAGTGCGACGAGTCTTCGATCAGCAGCACCCGGGCGGGCCCGCCCGCGCCGGCCCTGGCGTGGGGTACGGGCGTCGTCGCCGGCCCGGCTGGCGGCTGCTGCCGGGCGGCCAGCCACCGGTCGACCGACGCGCGCGAGATGCGGCGGTGTCCGCCGGGTGTCTTCCAGGCCTCGAGTTCGCCACGGTCGACCATCAGCTGCACGGAGCGCACCGCGAGACCGAGCCGCTGGGCCACCTCGACGGTGGTGCAGGTGTCGTCGCCAGGTGCGGGAGCAGGGGAAGAAGCCATCGTGCGATTTTGCCGAATTGCGCCACCGGGGTGGGCGCACTGCGACATCGCGTAATTGATATAGATGATAATTGCGGTGCCGAATTGATGCGCCAGTCACCTCATGAAGAAGATCCTGATCGTTGAAGACCACGCCGACATCCGCCGCCTGATCCGTATGACCCTCGAGTTCGAGGACTGCGAGATCCACGAGGCCACCCATGCGCGCGAGGGCTGGCTGCGTGCGCAGCAATTGCGGCCTGACATCGTGCTGCTCGACGTCATGATGCCCGGCGACGGCAACGGCCTGGACCTGTGCATGGCCATCAAGCTCGACCCGGCGCTGGCCCACGTGAAGGTGATCATGTTGTCTGCCCGCGGCAGCAGCGCCGACCGCGAGGCCGGCGCCCGCGCCGGGGCCGACGCCTACCTGGTCAAGCCCTTCAGCCCGATGGAACTGCTGGCGCTCGTCAATGCACGCGAGGTGTGCGCATGAACGCGGTCGAGGCCTGGCTGCGCGCAGGCGACGCCGCGCAGAACTCCTTCGACGCCGCCGCCAACGCGCAGATGGAGCGCATGGTGGCCGACTTCGGCCGCATGTACCGCGAGCGCAACGAGGCCCTGGAGGAGGTGGCGCGGGCCCACCACGAGGCGCTGCTGCGGCTGACGCGAGCGGCCGAGTACCGTGACGACGACACCGGCGTGCACATCGTGCGCATCGGCTACCTGGCCGGCGCGCTCGCGATGCAGCTGGGTGAGTCGGCGGCTTACGCGACGCTGCTGCGCAAGGCGGCACCCATGCACGACGTCGGCAAGATCGGCGTGCCCGATGCCGTCCTCAAGAAGCCGGGCGCGCTGACGCCCGACGAACGTGCGGTGATGAACCGGCACCCGGCGATCGGCGCCGAGATCCTCGGTCGTTCGCGAATCCCGCTCTTCCAGCTCGCGGCGGAGATCTCGATGTCGCACCACGAGCGCTTCGACGGATCGGGTTACCCGCAGCAACTGGCAGGCGACGCGATCCCGTTGTCGGGACGCATCGTGGCGGTCGTCGACTTCTTCGATGCGCTGACCATGGACCGCTGCTACCGTCCCGCCTTCGACGACGCGACGGCGCTCGGGATGCTTGCTGCGCAGCGCGGCCGTGCCTTCGACCCGCGGGTCGTCGATTGCTTTATTTCCCATGCTGCGGAAATGATCGCCCTGCGCGACCATGTCAACGCGACCCACCCGGGATTCGAAGACCTTTCGTCCGACACACTCGCGGCCTGGCCGACGATCCCCTCCTGAGGAGTCCGTCATGAATCTCTTCCGTGCCTTACCCGTGAGCCGGGCGCTGCTGTCGATCTTCCTCCTCGTGACCATGGGCGTTGCCTCGGCCGGTCCCGTGGCCGAGCGCGTGCGTGGCAGCGGCACGGTGCGTGTGTGCATCTGGCCCGACTACTACGGCGTCACCTACCGCCACCCGCGCACGCAGCAACTCGTGGGCATCGACATCGACCTCTCGGCCGAGTTCGCACGCGATCTGAAGGCCAGGGTCGAGCACGTGGAGAGTTCGTTCGCCCGGCTGGTCGACGACCTCAAGTCAGACCGTTGCGACATCGCGATGTTCGCGGTGGCCGTGCTGCCCTCGCGTGCCGAACAGCTTGCGTTCTCCCGGCCCTACCTGCAAAGCGACATCTACGGCGTGGCGACGCGCAGCAACCGTGTCGTGCGCGAGTGGGCCGACATCGACAAGCCCGGCGTGCAGGTCGCGGTGCAGGCCGGCACCTTCATGGAGCCGGTCATGGCCGCGGCACTGAAGAGCGCGAGCCTGGTGGTGGTGCGCCCGCCGGCCACGCGCGAGCGCGAGCTCGAGGCCGGGCGCGTCGACGTCTTCATGACCGACTACCCGTACAGCCGCCGCCTCCTCGACAACGCCGACTGGGCGATGCTTGTCTCGCCTCCCGCGCCGTTCCACGTGCTGCCGTACGCCTACGCGGTGAAGCAGGGCGACGCCGCCTGGCTTGCCATGGTCGACGACTTCGTGGCCAGCATCAAGCGTGATGGCCGCCTCGATGCCGCGGCCCGGCGGCACGGGCTCGGCGCCATCGTGGTGCGCCAGCCCTGAACCGGCGCCACGCATCCATGCCCTCGCCGCGCCGCCTGCGCACCTTCGAGCTGCAAAGCCGCGCCGTGCTCTGGGCCGGCGCGATGCTCGGCCTGCTGGTGGCGGCTGCCGTGGCGACGCTGGCCGTCTACGAGTACAGAAACGCCTTTGCACAGGAACAGGCCCGTGGCGCGCTGATGGCACGGGTGCTCGAAGACCAGGCGACGCGCACCGTGGAGACCGCGTCCATCGCCATGTCGTCCGTCTCCGACCTGCTCGCGGCACAGGCGATCGGCGACGCCACCGAACCCGGCCCGGGCTTCCAGCAGGCGCTCGTCGGACTTCCCTACCTGCGCAGCGTGGCCGTGCTCGACCGGCAGGGCACGGTGCTCGCGAGCACCGCACGCGGCGAGTACGGCCGCGTGATCGACCTCTCGTTGCTGGGCCCCTGGCCGGCAGTGGGGCAGGACCGCCTGGGAGGCTTCCTGAAGGGCCGCACGCTGGGCGACATTGCACACGGCCCGCGTGCGGCCACGGTGCCCGAGGGCGTGGGTTTCATCCCGCTGATGCGGCAGGTGCAGATGCGCTCCGGCGAGGGCCTGTTGCTCGTCGCGTTGATCAACCCCGACGCGATCTCCAACCAGCAGGCGCTCACGCTGGCCGACGAGCGCGCCGCGGCCGTGCTGGCCAGTTATGCCGGCGAGGTGCTGGCCGGAACACCCTCGGCGCCCGTGCCCGCGGGCACCCGCCTCCTGGGTCATCCGGTGTTCGCTCGCTACCTGCCTTCGACCGAGCACGCCACCTACCGCGGCCAGGGCGTGCGCGAGGGGCCGCAGGTGGTTGCATTCCGTGTGTCCCGCACGCGGCCGCTGGTGGTCATGGTGGAGATCGCGCAATCGCACGTCATCGAGGCATGGTGGCAGGCCATCGGCGGCATCGGCTCGGTCGCGGGTGCGGCGCTGCTGTTCCTGGCCGCCATGACCTTCACCGCCTGGCGAAGCGTGAATTCGCGCGAGACGACGCGGCGAATGCTCGATGAAGCGCAGGCCGAGGTGGCGCAGCGCGAGCGCGAGCTGAGCGTGACGATCAAGAGCGTGCAGGAGCTGATCTTCCGCACCGATGCCACGGGCGTCATCACGTTCGTCAACGCGCGCTGGCAGGCCGTAGGGGGGACGCAGGCGCCCGAGGCGGTCGGGCGGCGGCTGCGCGACCTGGTCGTGCCGCACCAGCGCGAGGTGGTGGACGCGCTCTTCTCGGGCGCCGAAGGCGCCGGCGTGCGGTCTGCCCAGGTGGCGGTGGCTGTGGACGAGGCGCAGCCACCGCGCCAGTTCGCGCTCGCGGTCGTGCCGCTGCTCGCCGACGGCTCCGTCGTCGGCTTTGCCGGCAGTGCCTCCGACGTCACCGACCGCGTCGTCGCGCAGCAGAAGCTGCAGACCCAGCTCGCGGTCACCGCGCTCATGCTGGAGGTGAGCCCGTTGCCGCTGTCGATGGTCGACCTCAACGGCTGCTACATGAGCGTCAACCAGGCCTGGGAAGACTTCACCGGCCACCGGCGCGAGGACGTGGTCGGCCGATCGGTCGCAAGCGTGTTCGGCGAGGAGTACGCGGCCCAGCAGCGCGTGCGCGACCGTGAGCTGCTGGCCCGAGGCGGGCGGCTGCGCGAGGAGGCTCGCCTGCTGCATGCCGACGGGTCTTACCGCGACGTCGTGCTCGTCAAGGTGGTGGTGCCGGGCGACAGCGGCGAACCCGCGGGCATCCTGCGCGTGCTGATGGACGTGAGCGAGTTCCGCGAGGCTGAGCGCGCCACCCGCGAGGCGCGCGACGCCGCGGAGGAGGCGTCTCGTGCCAAGACCGAGTTCATCGCCAACATCAGCCACGAGCTGCGCACGCCATTGCAGTCGATCCTGGGCTTTTCGGAGCTCGGTGTCACCCGCGCCGGGCAGCACGAGCGGCTTGCGGCGATGTTCGGCGAGATTCACAGCTCCGGTCAGCGCATGCTCGCGCTCGTGAACGATCTGTTGGACGTGGCCAAGATCGAGAGCACCGTCGGCGTGATCCACCTGGAACGCACCGACCTGCGCCCCCTCGTGCGCGAGGTGGTGCACGAGGTCGAGCCGCTGCTCGCCAAACGCCAGCTCGAGGCGCAGCTCCAGCTCTCGCCGGCGCCTCTCCTGGCGAAGGTCGATCCGCTGCGCTTTCAGCAGGTGGTGCGCAACGTGCTGGCGAACGCGATCAAGTTCTCGCCCGAGCGCGGGACCATCGTCGTGGCAGGCGCCGCCACAGCGGCGGGCGAGATCCACCTGAGCATTGCCGACCGGGGCCCGGGCATTCCCGAGGCTGAGCTCGAACGAGTGTTCGATGCGTTCGTGCAGTCGAGCCAGACGAAAGACGGCTCCGGCGGCACTGGGCTCGGGCTGGCCATCTGCCGCAAGATCCTCGACGCGCACGGCGGGCGCATCCATGCCGAGAACCGGCCGGGCGGAGGCACCGTGTTCCACATCCACGTGCCGGCCCGCGCGGGCCTCGACACCGGCGCCATACCGCTCGTCGAATGAGCCCGGCCCGCGCGGGAGGTCCTCAGCAGCCGCGCGTGTTCAGGTACACCGCGTACAGCGAGCTGGTCGCGCAGATGAAGAGCCGGTTGAACTTCGCGCCGCCGAAGCACAGGTTGGCCACCGGCTCCGGGATCAGCACCTTGCCGAGCAGCGTGCCGTCGGGGGCGTGGCAGTGCACGCCTTCGCCGGTGCTCAGCCACACGTTGCCGTGCACGTCGACGCGCAGGCCGTCGTAGAGGCCGACCGGGCAGGTCGCGAACACCTCGCCGCCGCCCAGGCGGCCGCCCGGCCCCACCTGGAAGCGGCGCACGTGCCGCGGGCCGTCGTCGTGGTGCGCGGCGCCGGTGTCGCTCACGTAGAGCAGTGATTCGTCTGGCGAGAAGGCCAGGCCGTTGGGCTGCACGAAGTCACCCGCCACGCGCGTGAGCTCGCCGCTGGCGGGGTCGCGGCGGTAGACACCTTGCGTGCCCAGCTCGTTGGGCGCGGCGTCGCCTTCGTAGTCGGCGTCGATGCCGTAGCTCGGGTCGCTGAACCAGAGGCTGTCGTCGGACTTCACCACCACGTCGTTGGGCGAGCACAGGCGCCGGCCGTCGAAGCGCTCGGCCAGCACGGTGCGGCGCCCGTCGTGCTCGGTGCGCGAGACGCAGCGCGTGCCGTGCTCGCACGAGATCAGCCGGCCCTGCCGATCCACCGTGTGGCCGTTGCTGTAGCCCGCCGGCTGGCGGAACACCGACACCGAGCCGTCGGTCTCGTCCCAGCGCATCACGCGGTCGTTCGGGATGTCGGACCACACCAGGTAGCGCCCGCCGCCGAACCACGCCGGCCCTTCGGACCAGCGGCAGCCGGTGTAGAGACGCTCGACGCGCACATAGGGCAGCGCGACGCGGTGGAAGCGCCTGTCGACGACGACGAAATCGGTGGTGAGGTCGAGGGGCATGTCGACAGGGGTCAGCCGGTGGTGCGCGCGCCGCGGCCGTAGACGAGCAGCATGCCGATGATGACGAGGCCGTAGATGGTGGCGGCCGAACTCCGGCATCTGCATCACCGAGAGGATGGACTGCAGCAGCGTGATCAGCATCACCCCGGCGACGGTGCCGAGGTAGTGGCCGCGCCCG
>DASWSY010000359.1:0-2492 GCA_036402415.1 Rhizobacter sp.
AGCAGCGTGAGCCCATCGCCGAAACCGAGATACGCGCTGTGCAGGGGCAGATGCGCGAGCCACGGTGCCTCGTCCGCGTGCATCGTCAGCATCCAGCCCGCCTCGTCCTGCGCGAGGGCGAACAGGTCCGAGAGGGTCGGCAGCAAGCGCACGCCCGGAAAGGGCTGCTCCATCTGCTGTATGCCGCTCTCATCACACGAGTTGAGCCACTTGAGGAAGTCGACGACCGCTACGAGGTCATCCGAACGCGAATCTAATGTTTTTTTCGTATCCATACGAGAAGGATAACCGCAAATCATGTACCGGTGACGCTATAAAACATGATTATTGTGTAGAATTTGCGACAACCATTACCCCGGAGTCTTCATGTCGGTCACCGACGAGCCCCTTTCCCTGCACATGCTGGACGGCGTGGCCGCTGAAACGGCGGCCAGCCTCCCGCCGCGCCATCTGGCGCCGGGCCTCGCCAGCCGGCTCCTCGTCGACCGGGGCACCACATCGCTCGCGCGACGCGTCTGTGCGGTGCTCAAGATCACCTCGGCGCTGATGAACGCCGTGGTCGTGCATCCCGGCAGCGACAGCAGCGACGAAGACATCGTGGCCGCCAGCCGGGACCTGATGCAAAAGGCGCAGGACATGGCCGACGCGATGATCCAGCTCGCGGAGCTGGACAAGCACCGCACCTCCGACTCGCACCTGATCGACAGCCTGTGCGCCCAGTCGGCGGAAATCGTGGCGCTGAACTGGCGTCTGAGCCATGCCACGGGCAAGCACGAGCTGTCGGTCGCGCTCATCACGGAGATGATCCGGGGCGCGCTGGAGAAAGCCGAGCTGGACCTACCCGAGGGCGGCGCCTTCGCACTGGACCAGCTCACTGCGCAGCGAGTCGCCCTGATTTCGGTGATTCCCGAACTGCACAGCGTGGTGGTCAATATCTATGACTATTTCGCGCCGGATCCGGAAGTGCTGGTGCAGGCGGCGGTGCGCGCCGTGCTCGACAGCACCGACTACGGCATCAAACGCCTGAATGGCGACATGCCCGACGAGCAGGCCCGCGCGGCCGTGGCGCAGGCACTGGTGCCGCAGATGGGCGCCCTCTACATCCAGAACTACCGCTATCACGCGCGCAAGGACGTCGAGGTGCTGCGCGGCATGGACCGCGTCGAACGCGCCCGTCGCCTGCACGAATGCCGCCTGACGGGCTTGCCCACCGAGCACATCCACGAGAGTTTCCGTCGCCTCGCCAAGCGGACCATCGACATGGTGTTCGAGGCTTTCCCCCGGATCCCGAGCCTTGACCTCTCCGCCGCTGCCGGCGGCGTGTCGCATGGCGCCGAGAGCCAGTATTGAGAACTGTATCCATGAGCCTCCACCTGTTCGGCAAGGCACTGCGTGTGCGCCAACCCGATGAATTCGCCGACGACGACAGCTACCTGACCATTCCGGCCCTCCACCAACTGGCCGGCGTCGCCCAGACCATCGGCAACAAGCTCACCAACGAGGCGCGCAACGCCCTGTTCTTCGAGCGCAATGCCGACCCGGAGCTGCGCGCCGTCAAGGTCGAGCTCGGCTTGCAGCATCTGGAGATGGTGCGCAACGCCCAGCCCGATCCCGACTACTTCCTTGGTGCCAAACGGCCGGACCCGCATACCTACGTGACTGCCGGCAACGACGAGTGGCTGCCCAAGCCCGATACCCCGGCTCCCTGACCATGACTGTCTATGCCCCTGCGGCCAGCAGCGCCGCGCACGGCGCCGACGCGCCAACGTCCTTTTGCAGCCAGCTCGCCATCGCCCGCGTCCTTGCCACGAGCCTCGGGCCCGTGTTCCCGGCCACGCTGACCCTGCCCCCGGCGTCGCGCACTGCCACGCCCCTGCCCTACTAACCCGGAATCGCTCGCCATGACTACCGACACGTTCACCCGTACCTACCGCATTCCGGTCGACAACCTGCCGCGCGTGCGCGAGGTGATTGCCCGGATCAACAAGCGGGCGAACAAGCTCGGCATGCAACCGGTGACCTTGCAGATTGGCGAGGCCAAGCTGGGCATGGCCACGCGCGTGGCCTTGAGCGACGGCCGCACACAGGCCGATAAGACCGAGACCCAGATCGCGCCAGTAACCATTGGCGGCCAACAGCCCGTGCTGGCCGGCTACGCCTTCATGGCCAAGCTCGACTTCTCGGCCGGCCCCTCGCCGCTCGTGCTGGGCACGGACGAGATCCCGGCCGAGTACCGGACCTGCAGTCCCGACTGCGACCACTGCAAGAAGGCCCGCGAGCGCCACACAACCTTCGTGCTGCGCGAGATCGAATCGGGCCGCTATCTGCAGGTCGGCCGCTCGTGCCTGACGGACTTCTTCAACGGCGACGATCCCTTTGCCCTGACCTCATGGCTGCAGGCGCTCTACGAGATCCACGATGATCTGAGCGACTACGAGGAGTACTACGGGGGCGACGCCACCGCCCACCGCGTGCCGGTGGAACAGGTCCTC
>DASWSY010000360.1:0-6502 GCA_036402415.1 Rhizobacter sp.
CATCCTGATCCTCACGCCGGTCTTCATGCCGCTCGTGAAGGCCGCCGGCATCGACCCGGTGTACTTCGGCGTGCTCTTCATCATCAACAACGCCATCGGCCTCATCACGCCGCCGGTGGGCACGGTGCTCAGCACCGTGGCCGGCGTCGGCAAGGTGGGCATGGACGCGGTCACGCGCGGCGTGTGGCCGTTCATGCTGGCGCAGTTCGGCGTGATGTTCCTGATGGTCTTCTTCCCCGCCCTCGTGACCGTGCCGGCGCGCTGGTTCTACGGCTGACCCCCACTTCCCACAACGGAGACAACACACCATGAAACGCCTCTTCCTCCAAAGCCTCGTGGCCCTCGCCGCCGTGGCCAGCCTCGGTGCCGCCCAGGCACAGACGCGCACCATCAAGTTCGCCAACCAGAACGCGAAGGGCCACCCCATCGTGCTGGGCATGGAGAAGTTCGCCGAGATCGTGGAAGCCAAATCGGGCGGCAAGCTCAAGGTCAACGTCTTCCCCGGCGGCGCACTCGGCAGCGACCAGGCCAACGTCTCGGCACTGCAAGGCGGCACGCTGGAGATGGCCTCGATGAACTCGGGCATCTTCGCAAGCATCGTCAAGGACTTCGCGGTCTACGACTTCCCCTTCCTCTTCTCCACCCCGCAGGAAGTCGCCGCCGTCGTCGACGGTGCCGTGGGCCAGCAGTTGCACGCCAAGCTCGAAGAGAAAGGCCTGGTCGGGCTTGCGTACTACGAGCTGGGCTTCCGGCAGCTCACCAACAGCAAGCGCCCCATCACCAAGGTCGACGACATCGCGGGCCTGAAGCTGCGCGTGATTCCCAACCCGATCAACATCGACTGGGTGACCGCGCTCGGCGCCAACCCCACGCCGCTGCCGTTCCCCGAGCTCTATGCCGCGCTGGAGCAGAAGGCGGTCGACGGGCAGGAGAACCCGGTCGCCACCATCCAGGGCGGCAAGTTCTTCGAGGTACAGAAATACATGACGCTCACCAACCACCAGTACAACCCGCAGTCGGTGGTGGTGAGCAAGAAGTTCTGGGACTCGCTGTCGGCGGCCGAGCAGAAGATCGTGCGCGACGCGGCGGTCGAGTCGGCCAGGTTCCAGCGCGAGCAGTCGCGCGCGGCCGCGGCCGGCATCCTCGACGCGCTGAAGAAGGCCGGCATGCAGGTGAGCGAGCTGCCGCCTGCCGAGATGGCCAAGCTGCGCGACAAGATGAAGCCCGTCATCGCCAAGCACACCGCGAGCGTGGGCGAGGCGACGGTGAAGGCCGTGCTGGCCGACATCGAGGCGGCGCGGAAGTAATCGGCCCTTCACGGAGCAGTCCATCGTGATCGACGGCAGCACCGAGGTCATCGCGCACCTCGGCTACCCCACCCACGCCTTCAAGGCGCCGCTGGTCTACAACCCCTATTTCGAATCGGCCGGCATCAACGCGGTGGTCGTGCCGATGGGGTGCAAGCCCGAGTCCTTCGCCTCGGCGATCAAGGGCCTTTTCCAGCTGGAAAACGTGCGCGGCGCGCTGATCACGATGCCGCACAAGGTGAGCGTCGTCGAGTTGCTCGACGAGGCGACCGCGAGCGTGCGCGTGGCCGGTGCGTGCAACGCGGTCAAGCGCGGGGCCGATGGCCGCCTCATCGGCGACCAGTTCGACGGCACCGGCTTCGTGCGCGGCATCGAGCGCAAGGGCCTGCGGCTGGCCGGCGCGCGTGCGCTGGTGGTGGGATGCGGTGGCGTGGGCTCGGCCATCGCGGCCTCGCTTGCGGCGGCGAAGGTGGCGCACATCGCGCTCTTCGACGTCCACGCTTCGTCGGCGGACGAGCTGGCCCAGCGCCTGAACACGCACGTCCCGGGCGTCGAGCTGAGCGTTGGCCGCCACGACCCCGAGGGCTTCGACCTCGTCGTCAACGCCACGCCGCTGGGCATGAACGCGGGTGATCCGTTGCCCGTCGACGTGTCGCGCCTCGCGCCCGGCACCTTCGTCGGTGAGGTGGTGATGAAGACCGAAATGACGGCCTTCCTGCAGGCTGCGCAGGCGCGTGGCTGCCGGGTGCAGGTGGGCAGCGACATGCTGTTCGAGATGATCCCGCCCTACCTCGAGTTCTTCGGTTTCCCGACGACGACACCTGAGCACCTCAGGTCGCTCGCCCGTCTGCAGTACTAGGAGGTTGTCATGAGCGACCTGCTTCTGGACCCCGTTCGCGCACGCGAGCCCGTGCAGGCCTCGTTCAGCGACGAGCACAACCCGCTCGGGCTGAACGGCATCGAGTTCGTCGAATACGCCACCTCCGCGCCGCAGGCCTTGGGCCAGGTGCTGGAGATGATGGGCTTCCGCCCGGTCGCGCGGCACCGCTCGCGCGAAGTGATGCTGTACCGCCAGGGCGGCCTCAACATCGTCGTCAACGCCCACCCGGCGGCCGGACCGGAAGCGCCGTCGACGGCGCCCTCGACGCCCACCATCAGCGCCATTGCCCTGCGTGTGCGCAACGCCAACGAGGTGCACCGCCACGTGCTCGAGCGCGGCGGCTGGGACGCGCCCACCCACCCGCGTGCGATGGAGCTCAACATCCCCGCCATCCACGGCGTGGGCGGCAGCCGCATCCACTTCGTCGACCGCTACCGCGAGTTCTCGATCTACGACGTCGACTTCGTGCCGATCCCCGCGGTCGACCCGCAGCCGAAAGGCATCGAAGGCCTGCACTTCTTCGGCGTCGTGCAGTACATCGGCTTCGGCCGCAGCAGCGATTGGATCGAGTTCTACGCCGAGCTTCTGGGCACCACGCTCATCCCCGACGAGCAGCGCTTCGGCATCCTGCCGGCGGGCAAGCTCTTGCAGGGACCGGCCACCGAGCCGGCCAACGGCTTCATGCTGCAACTGGTGGAGCCGCCGCTTGATGCCGAGTCGCCGACCGAGCAGTTCCAGCGCATCGGCCTCGGCGTGCCCGACGTGCTCACCGCGGTGCGCAGCCTGCGCTCGCTGGGCATGGAGTTCGTCGAGACCGATGCGGCGCACACCGAGCGCCGCGGTGCCCTGACGAAGACCTACCTGGGCGGCGTGGCCTTCGAACTGGTGCAAAGCGGGGCGGCGCCATGAACCCGGTCATGGGCTTCGGCATGGACACCATCAGCCTCGCCGGGCCGCTCGAAGCCAAGCTCGACGCGATGCGCGCGGCCGGCTTCGACCAGGTGATGCTCAAGGCCAACGACCTCGTCGGCCATCCGCAGGGCTGGCGTGCCGCGGTCGCGGCGGTGAAGGCGAGCGGCCTGCGCGGCACCGGCTTCCAGGTGCTGCGCGATTTCGAAGGCCTCTCCGGCCACCTGCACCACTACAAGCTCGACATCGCGAAGGCCATGCTCGAGATGTGCGCCGCGCTCGGCTGCGACGTGCTGCTCGCGTGCTCCTCCACCTCGACGCACGCCAGCACCGATCTCGACCACATCGCACGCGACCTGCGCAAGCTCGCGATGCTCGCCATCCCGCACGGCATCCGCATCGCCTACGAAGGCCTGTCGTGGGGTCGCACGGTCAACGAATACACCACCGCCTGGGACGTGGTGGGCCGCGCCGACTGCCCCAACCTCGGCCTGTGCTTCGACTCCTTCCACGCGCTCGCGGCGAAGACGCCGCTCGACGCCATCGACGAGATCGACCCCGAGAAGATCTTCCTCGTGCAGCTTTCCGACTTCATGTGGCAGGAGACGCGCACTTTCGAGGAACGCATGGCCACCGCGCGCACCTTCCGTGTCTTCCCCGGCGAAGGCGTGCACACCGCGCAAGTGGTGGAGATGGTGCGCCGGCTCGACGCGCTCGGCTACGAGGGCGACTACAGCTTCGAGGTCTTCAACGACGACTATGTGCAGATGCCGCTGCCGATGGTGTGCAAACGCGCCTGGCGCTCCGCACAGTGGCTGGCTGACGATGTGCTGAGGCGTGCCGCGCCGCAGCCCAACCAACTCCGTTTGCGGCAGGCGCGGCTGCAGGGCTAGACCACCACACCACCCCGTTTCACCACCCCGGGCGACATGGCTCCAGCGCCCGGGCAGGGCGTTCCTTTGCCCGGCGTTTTTCAACGGACCACCCCATACCAAGACCAGGAGATCCTTCATGAACGCACCTTTCCTCAAACCCGTCGCGATGACTGCGGCCTTGCTCGTCACCGGCGTGGCGCACGCGCAATCGAGCGTCACGCTCTACGGCCTGCTCGACCTCGGCCTCAACCACTACAAGCCCGGCAGCGCCTCGGGCGGCGCGAGCGTGTGGCGCCTCAACGATGGCGTGGTCAACGGCCTCAACGGCTCGCGCTGGGGCATCCGCGTGAGCGAAGACCTCGGCGGCGGCCTGAAGGCCAACGCCGTGGCCGAGGCCGGCCTCAACGCCGACACCGGCGCGCTGGGACAGGGTGGCCTCGCCTTCGGCCGCCAGGTGTTCGTGGGCTTGTCGCAGGCGTCGCTCGGCGAACTGCGCGTGGGCCGGCAGTACATCCTGTCCGACTCGGTGATGGGCATGACCAACCCCTACGGCAACGCCTCGGTGGTCAACCCCGGCACGGCCAGCACCAACGCCGGGCGCAACCTGCCGTTCTGGCTGAACGCACCGCGCGCCAACAACGTGATCCAGCTCGCCACGCCCAATCTCGCCGGCTTCGTCGGCACGGTGCAGGTGGCACCGGGCGAAGGCACCGCCGATCGCTTCCACGGCGTGCGGGCCGCCTATGGGGCGGGCGCGTTCAACATTGCCGCTTCGTACGAGTGGAACAAGTCGCGCGCCAACGGGGACGACACCAACAAGTCCTTGACCCTTGGCGCCAACTACAACTTCGGCGCCTTCAAGTTGCTGGGCGGCGTGCAGATGAACACCGACCTTGCCACCGGCGCGGGCAACGGGGCTTTCATCGGCAGCAACCTGATCGTCACCAGCGATGCCGGCAGCTTCACCGCCGACGAGATCAACGGCTACACCCTCGGCGTGCAGGTGCCCGTGGGCCAGCTCACGCTCGGCGCCAACTACACCGGTGTGAAGTACGAAAACGCCGCCGGCAGCAACGCCACCCTGGGCAAGGCCGCGGTGATGGGCTGGTACGCGCTGTCGAAGAGCACCTTCCTCTACTCGGGCCTGTCGTTCTCGACCGGCGACCTGAAGGACCACATCAGTGAGAACCGCGTGTTCCAGTTGGGCCTGCGCATGGCCTGGTGACGCACGGCGAGGTGGCGAGGGTCGTCAGAATGGCGCCATGCCCCTCCCACCTGCCGATGCTTCGCTGCTGGCCCTAGCCCGGGCGGGCGACGGCGCCGCCTTCGATCGCCTCGTCGCGCCGCATCGTCGCCTGCTGCATGCCCACTGCTACCGCATGCTGGGCTCGCCGCACGATGCCGACGATGCGCTGCAGGAGACACTGCTGGCCGCCTGGCGCGGGCTGCGTTCGTTCGAGGGTCGCAGCGCGCTCGGCACCTGGCTCTACCAGATCAGCACCCACGTCTGCCTGCGCCTGATCTCGCAGCGGCCCAGGCGGCACGAGTCGCCCGACCACGGGCCCTCGCTGCACACGACGGCCGAGCTGGGCGAGATGGTGACAGGCCCGGTGTGGCTCGAACCGCTGCCCGAGGCCGATGCGCCGTGGCACGGCGCATCGCACGACGACCCGGCGGCGTTGCTCGCGCGCCGCGAGAGCGTGGCGCTTGCCTTCGTCGCGGCCCTGCAGCACCTGCCCGGAACGCAGCGCGCAGTGCTGCTGCTGCGCGAGGTGCTCGACTACTCCGCGGCCGAGACGGCCGGCATGCTCGGCACCTCGGTTGCGGCGGCCAACAGCGCCCTGCAGCGCGCGCAGAAGACGGTGAAGCAGCGGCTGCCCGTCGTGTCGCAGCCGGCCGAACTGCAGGCGCTGGGCGACGAGGGCGTGCAGCGCCTGCTCGCGGCCTTTCTGGCCGCCTGGGATGCGCGCGACGTGCAGGCCCTGGTGCGGCTCTTCACCGACGACGTGCGCTTCACCATGCCGCCGCTGCCTTCGTGGTTCGACGGCGTGGCCGACGTGCAGCGCTTCATCGCCGAGCGGGTCTTCGCCACCCCCTGGCGCATGCTGCCGTTGCAGGCCAACGGCCAGCCGGGCTATGGCTGCTACATGAAGGCCGAGGGGGACGACCGCTTCCGCCTCGGCGCGATCACGCTGCTGGCCTTTCGCGAGGGGCGCATCTGCGGCCTGCACAGCTTCCTGGACCCGGCGCTGTACCGCCGCTTCGGCCTGGCGGAGGAAATTTTCTGAAAGTGCGATGAGTTCGGGCCTCGCCCTGTCTCTCAAGGGGTGTCACGTCACATCCCTCGAAGAAAGGTGCTTCCCCATGTCCAAGCTCATCGTCAGCCAGATCATGTCGCTCGACGCCTGCCTTGCCGGCCCCGGCGGCGACCTCGGCCGCCTGCCCATGGGCGCGGCCTTCGACCAGCACAACCTCGCGCTCCTGCGGCGGGCCGGCACGCTCGTCTTCGGCCGCACCACCTTCGGCATGTT
>DASWSY010000361.1:0-9903 GCA_036402415.1 Rhizobacter sp.
CGTGACCGGCATGCCGGCGGTGCCGGTGATGCCGTGGCCGACGTAGTGGGTGCAGCCCTCGCAGGTGATGACCACGTGGTCGGGCTCGTCGACGGTGAGCGAGCCCTCCATCAGGTTCACGTTGCCGATGAAGTCGGCGACGAAGCGGGTGGCGGGTGTCTCGTAGATCTCGCTGGGGGCGCCCACCTGCAGCAGCCGGCCTTCGCTCATCACGCCGATGCGGCTGGCCATGGTCATGGCCTCTTCCTGGTCGTGCGTGACCATCACGCAGGTCACGCCCACGTTGTGGATGATGTTGACGAGCTCGATCTGGGTTTCTTCGCGCAGTTTCTTGTCGAGTGCACCGAGCGGCTCGTCGAGCAGCAGCAGCTGCGGCTTCTTGGCCAGGCTGCGGGCAAGCGCCACGCGCTGCTGCTGGCCGCCCGAGAGCTGGTGCGGCTTGCGCTTGGCGTATTTGCCGAGCTGCACGAGCTTCAGCATGGCCTCGACTTGGGCGGCGACCTGGTCTTTGGGCAGGCCGTCGCGCTTCAGGCCGAAGGCGATGTTGTCCCACACCGTGAGGTGCGGAAAGAGCGCGTAGCTCTGGAACATCATGTTCAAGGGCCGCTCGTAGGGCGCGAGGCCGGCGAGGTCTTGCCCGTTGAGGATGATCCTGCCGGTGGTCGGCGTCTCGAAGCCCGCGAGCATGCGCAAGAGCGTGGTCTTGCCGCAGCCGGAGGAGCCCAGCAGGGCGAAGATCTCGCCCTTGTCGATGTCGAGGCTGACGTCGTTGACGGCCTTGACGCCGTCAAAGTCCTTCACCACCTGCTCGATCTGCAGGAATGCCATGAGGCCTCCGAAGGATCAGAGACCGGTCTTGAACGAGGTGTAGGTGCGCGTCATCAGGCGCCGCAGATCGTTGGCGATCGCGTCGGGCGCCGACATCTTCTTCATCTCGGACTCGGGCGGGAACACCGTCGGGTTGTTCGCCACCTCCGGCTTGATGAACTTCTTCGATTCCTTGTTGGGGTTGGCGTAGAACACCTTGTTGGTGAGCGACGCGTGCACCTCGGGCTTCAAGATGTAGTTGATGAACTTGTGCGCGTTGCCGGGGTGGGCGGCGTCGTTCGGGATCACCATCACGTCGAAGAAGAGCAGGCCGCCGGTCTTGGGTAGCAGGGCTTCGATCTTCTGGCCGGTGCGGCCGTCGATCGCGCGCTGGCGGGCGATGTTGATGTCGCCCGACCAGCCGAGCGCCACGCAGATCGAGCCGCCCGCCATGTCGTTGATGTAGCCCGACGAACTGAAGAGCGTGACGTAGGGGCGGATGGTCTTCAGCAGGCTGGCCGCGGCCTGGTAGTCGGCGGCGTTCTTGCTGTAGGCGGGCTTGCCGAGATAGTAGAGCGCGGCCGGCACCACCTCGGTGGGTGAATCAAGAAACGAGACGCCGCAGCTCTTGAGCTTGCTGATGTATTCGGGCTTGAAGACGAGATCCCACGCGTTGTCGGGCATCGGCGTGCTGCCGAGCGCGGCCTTGACCTTGTCGACGTTGATGCCCACCGTGGTGTAGCCCCACAGCCAGTTCACCATGTACTGGTTGCCCGGGTCGAGCTTGGCGAGCTGGGCCTGCACGTCGGCGTCGAGGTGCTTGTAGTTGGGGATCAGGCTGCGGTCGATCTTGCGAAGCAGGCCGCCGTCGATCTGCAGCTTGGCCCAGTGCGAGGAGGGCACGACGATGTCGTAGCCGGTCTTGCCCGCCACGAGCTTGGCGTGAACGATCTCGTTGTTGTCGAAGTTGTCGTAGCGGACCTTGATGCCGGTCTCTTTCTCGAAGTTCCGGATCGTGTCTTCGGCGATGTAGTCAGACCAGTTGTAGATGTTGAGGACCTTCTCTTCCTCCTGCGCCATGGCCGCCGTGCCCCACATCAGGGCCGTTGCCGCCACCACCGCACCCACCACACCAGCCATTCGCTTCATCGCTCTCTCCTTGATGTTGGGATTCTTCGCTGCGCAGTCTAGGCAGCGCGCCGACAGGGGGCTCTAGAGGCAAACCCCGTGCCACGTTTTCGTTGGGTTACCACCAGCCGCGTTGCTTCAGTTCCTGTTGGGTCAGATCGAGACACTTCTCGATGAGCGCCGCCATCTCGTCGATCTGTGCGCGGGTCATGATGAGCGGCGGGGCAACGATCATGCGGTCGCCGACGGCGCGCATGATCAGGCCGTTGCCGAAGCAGTGCGCTCTGCAGACCATGCCGACTTCGAGTGCGCTGTCGAACATCTGCCCCGAGGCCTTGTCTTTGACGAGCTGCAGCGCGCCCATCATTCCGCAGGTCTGCGCCTCGCCGACGAGCGGGTGCTCGGCCAGCGCGGCGAACTGCTCGGCGAGGTAGGGCCCGATCTCGGTGCGCACACGCTCGACCAGTCCCTCACGCTGGATGAACCGGATGTTGGCAATGCCCACCGCGCACGCCACCGGGTGGCCCGAGTAGGTGTAGCCGTGGTTGAACTCGCCGCCTTGTTCGATCAGCACCTTGGCCACCCGCTCGCCGACCATCACCCCGCCGAGCGGGATGTAGCCCGAGGTCACGCCCTTGGCGAAGGTCATGAGGTCGGGCTTGTAGCCAAAGGTCTCGCAGCCGAACCACTGCCCGGTGCGGCCGAAGCCGCAAATCACCTCGTCGGACACGAGCAGGATGCCGTGCTTGTCGCAGATGCGCTGGATCTCGGGCCAGTAGGTGGCGGGAGGCACGATCACGCCGCCGGCACCCTGGATGGGCTCACCGATGAAGGCGGCCACCTTGTCGGCGCCGATCTCCTGGATCTTGGCTTCCAGCGCGCGGGCGGCCTTCAGGCCGAACTCGTCGCGGCTGAGCGTCCGGTCGCTCTCGAACCAGAACGGCTGCTCGATGTGCACGATGCCGGGGATGGGCAGGCCGCCTTGTTCGTGCATGCCGCTCATGCCGCCCAGCGAGGCACCGGCCATGGTGGAGCCGTGGTAGGCGTTGTGGCGGCTGATGATGACGCTGCGGCCGGGCTGGCCTTTCAGGTCCCAGTAGCGACGCACCATGCGCACGATGGTGTCGTTGCCCTCCGAGCCCGAGCCGCTGAAGAACACATGCTCGAACTGCGGCGGCGTCACCTGCGCCAGCAGCTCGGCGAGTTCGATCGCGGGTGGCGTGGCGGTCTGGAAGAACGAGTTGTAGAAGGGCAGGGTTTCGAGCTGCCTGGTCGCCGCGTCGATCAGCTCGCGCCGGCCGTAGCCGACGTTCACGCACCACAGGCCGCTCATCGCGTCGAGGATCTTGTGGCCTTCGCTGTCCCAGAGGTAGATGTTGTCGGCGCGCGTGATGATGCGCGAGCCCTTGGCCGACAGCGATTTGAAGTCGGTGAAGGGGTGGAGGTAGTGCGAGGCGTCGGCGGCCTGCCATTCTTTCGTGGTGCGGGTCATGGTCGTCGGTGCCTCAGACATGGAGCAGCAGGTGTTCGCGTTCCCAGGGCGAGATCACCTTCATGAACTCGTCGTGCTCGATCTCCTTGATCTCGGAGTAGACGGTGATGAACTCCTTGCCGAGCACGTCGTGCAGGTCCTTCTCGTCGGCCAGCCAGCCCAGGGCTTCGCTCAGCGAACGCGGCAACTGGTATTCGGAGAGGTAGGCGTCGCCCTTGCATTCGGGCGAAGGCTCGATGCGGTTCTTCATGCCGAGGTAGCCGCAGGCCAGCGTGGCGGCCAGCGCCACGTACGGGTTGGCATCGGCACCGATCACGCGGTTCTCGATGCGCCGTGCCGAGGGCGTGGCCACCGGAGAGCGGATGCCGACCGTACGGTTGTCGGTGCCCCACTGGATGTTGATCGGCGCCGACATCGAGCGCGCGAGCCGCCGATACGAGTTCACATACGGCGCGAAGAGCGCCATCGCCGCCGGCGTGTACTTCTGCAGGCCGCCGATGTACCAGTAGAACTCCTTGCTGGGCGTGCCGTCGGGGTTGCTGAAGATGTTCTGCCCGCTGCCCGAGTGCACCACGCTCTGGTGCACGTGCATGGCGCTGCCCGGCTCGTTGGCCATGGGCTTGGCCATGAAGGTGGCGTACATCTCGTGGCGCAGCGCCGTCTCGCGGATGGTGCGCTTGAAGAAGAACACTTCATCGGCCAGGCCCAGCGGGTGGTCGTGGAAGAAGTTGATCTCCATCTGCCCGGCGCCCACCTCGTGGATGAGGGTGTCGACGTTGAGCTCCATCTGCTCGCAGTAGGCGTAGATGTCTTCGAAGAGCGGGTCGAACTCGTTCACCGCGTCGATCGAGTAGGCCTGTCGCGAGGTCTCGGCGCGGCCGCTGCGGCCCTTGGGCGGGCGCAGGGGCGTGTTGGGGTCGGAGTTGCGCTCGACGAGGTAGAACTCGAGCTCGGGCGCGACCACCGGGTTCCAGCCTTCGGCGGCGTAGAGGTCGCAGATGCGGCGCAGCACCGAGCGCGGCGCGTAGGGGATCATGTTGCCGTCGCGGTCGAAGCAGTCGTGGATGACCTGCGCGGTCGGGTCCACCGCCCAGGGCACGATGCGCACCGTGCTCGGGTCGGGGCGCAGGTGCATGTCGCGGTCGGTCGCGTGGATGACGTCGTAGTACGGGCCTTCGTCGGGGAATTCACCCGTCACGCCGATGGCCACGATGGCCTCGGGCAGCCGCATGCCGCGGTCTTCGGTGAATTTCTCGCGCGGCAGGATCTTGCCGCGTGCCACGCCGGTGAGGTCGGGCACGAGGCATTCGATCTCGGTGACGCGCCGGTCGTTGAGCCACTGCTCGAGGTCGCTGAAGCTGAAGTTGTTCTTGTCCACCATCTGATCACCTGTCTCGTTGGTTCGTTGCGGTGAGGTCCGGCGCCGGGCCGCCCCAAGCCGGACGGCGCCCCCTTGGGGCAGGAGCGCAGCGACTGGGGGGCAGAACTATCGATCGGGGTCGGGCTGGCGGTGGCGGTCTCGATAGGCGCGGCAGGCGTCACCAAAGGCGGTGAAGAGGCGCAGGGAGATGGGGTTGCTGGCGGCCTTCCACTCGGGGTGCCACTGCACGCAGAGGTTGAAGCCGGGGGCGTTGGCCATCGAGAAGGCTTCGATCAGGCCATCGGGCGCGCGGGCTTCCACCCGCAGGCCGGGGGCGAGCTGCTTCACGCCCTGGCCGTGGGCGGTGTTGACCTGGAATTCGCGCGCGCCGACCATCCGCTCGAGCGCGCCACCCGGCTCGACGATCACGTCATGGGCGAAGTCGTACTGCTCCTCGGGCGTCTTATCGGTGATGCCGCGGTGGTCTCGCTGGCCGGGCACCTCCTGCACGGCCTGGTAGAGGCTGCCGCCGAGCGCGACGTTGGCCTCCTGGAAGCCGCGGCAGATGGCGAAGAGCGGGATGCCGCGGGCAAGGGCCCGCGGGATCATCGGCAGCGTCCAGGCGTCTCGTTCCTGGTCGAGCGGCAGGGTGGGGTCGTAGACGTCTTCGCCGAAGTGGCTGGGGTGCACGTTCGACGGCGAGCCGGTGAGCAGCACCCCGTCGGCGTGGTCGAGCAACTCGTCGAGCTCGTCGGACTGCACGAAGGGCACGATCAGCGGCAGGCAGCCCGCGAGGCGGATCGCATCGATGTACTTCTTTCCAGCGATGTGGAAGGGGTGTAGGCCCACCATGCGGTTGCAGGCGGGAACCAGGACCGCGGGCTTGCGGGCTGGCGCGGATGCGGGAAGGGCGCTCATTGGGCTTGCTGCACGCCGGTTCTTGGCCGGGTTGCACTGGGCTTGCTGTTGACCATGTGTATGCAAAGAGTTTGCCCGGCTGCCGCGCGAAGTCAACAGCGACGCGCGCTCGGCATGGGCTTCGTCACAACAGGTCGCGCAAGCGGTAGTACGCCATGCCGAGCACCAGCGCCGGCATGCGCAGCCAGCGGCCACCCGGGAAAGGGCGGTGCCGCAGCCGGGCGTAGACGTCGAAACGATCGGCCTGGCCCGCGATGGCCTCTGCCGCAAGCCGGCCGGCCAGGCCCGTCAGCGCGAGGCCGTGGCCCGAGAAGCCTTGCAGGTAGTACACGTTGGGGTGCAGACGGCCGAAGTCGGGCGCGCGGTTCATCGTGATGTCGACGAAGCCGCCCCAGGCATGGGCGACACGTGCCGACGCGAGCTGCGGGAAGCTCTGCGCCATGCGCCGCTGCATGCTCGCGGCGAGGTTGGCGGGCGTGGTGGTGCTGTAGCTGACGCGCCCACCGTAGAGCATGCGGTGGTCGGCGGTGGGGCGGAAATAATCGAGCACGAAGTTCGTGTCGCACACCGCCGAGCGGCTGGGGATGAGGCCGTGCAGCAGGCCGGGGTCCAGCGGCTCCGACGCGACGATGTAGGTGCCGACCGGCATGATGCGATCGGCGAGCGAGGGTGCGAGGCCTTGCAGGTAGACGTTGCCGGCCAGCAGCGCGTGCGATGCGCGCACCTCGCCCTGCGGGGTGCGCAGGCGCACGGTGCTTCCCGGCGTGATGGACAGGGCCGGCGTCTGCTCGAAGATGCGCACGCCGAGTCCGGCCGCGGCGCGCGCCAGGCCGAGCGTGTACTTGAGCGGATGAAGGTGACCCGAGCGCGCGTCGTGCAGGCCGCTGTGGAAGCGCGGGCTGTCGATCCAGCGCGGCAGGTCGGCCGGTTCGATCCACGTCGCCTCGTAACCATAGTGGCGCTGCATCTGCTCGAACCAGGTGCGCAGCGCACGGCCCTTGCGCGCGTTGACCGCGAGGCTCAGGTAGCCGGGTTGCCATTCGCAATCGATGCCGAAGCGGGTGCAACGCTGGGCGATGAGGTCGAGGGCTTCGAGCGTGGTCTGCCAGACGAGACGTGCGTCGTCCCGGCCGAGCTGGGCCTCGATGGTCGACGCGTCGCAGGCGAGGCCGGCGAGGGCCTGGCCGCCGTTGCGGCCCGAGGCGCCGCTGCCGACCTGGCGTGCTTCGAGCACGGCCACGCGCAGGCCACGTTCGGCCAGCTCGATCGCGGCGGAGAGGCCGGCCAGTCCGCCGCCGACGATGGCCACGTCGCAGTCGACGTCGCCCTGCAGCGGGGCGTGCCCAGGCGGGCGCTCGACCGTGGCGGCGTAGTACGAGTCGCGGGCGAGCGTCTCGTCGGTGGCGAGGAATCCCACCACGCGAGCGTCAGGCGGCGCGTTTCAGGGCGTCGGAGATGGTGCCGATGAGCTGGTCGATGTGCTTGTTTTCGATGATGAGCGGCGGCGAGAGCGCGATCGTGTCGCCGGTGGTGCGGATGAGCACGCCCTTTTCCCAGCAGTCGAGGAAGACCGAGAACGCGCGCTTGCCGGGCTGGCCGTCGATCGGCTTCAGCTCGATGCCGCCCACGAGGCCGATGTTGCGCACGTCGACCACGTTGGGGTGGTCGCGCAGCGAGTGCACGGCGTTCTCGAAGGTGGCAGCCATCTTGGCGCCGCGGGTCAGCAGGCCCTCTTCGGCATAGGTGTCGAGCGTGCCGAGCGCCGCCGCGCAGGCGAGCGGGTGGCCCGAGTAGGTGTAGCCGTGGAAGAACTCGATCAGGTGCTCCGGCCCGGTCATGAAGGCATCGTGGATCTTGTCGCTCGCGAACACCGCGCCCATCGGCACGCAGCCGTTGGTGAGGCCCTTGGCCACGGTCATCAGATCGGGCGTCACGCCGAAATGCGTGGCCGCGAAGGGCGAGCCCAGCCGGCCGAAACCGGTGATGACCTCGTCGAAGATCAGCAGGATGCCGTGCTTGTCGCAGATGGCGCGCAGGCGTTCCAGGTAGCCCTTGGGCGGCAGCAGCACCCCGGTGGAGCCAGCCACCGGCTCGACGATCACGGCCGCGATGGTCGAGGCGTCGTGCAGCGCGACCAGGCGTTCGAGGTCGTCGGCAAGGTCGGCGCCGTGCTCGGGCTGGCCCTTGCTGAAGAGGTTGCGCGTGTCGTGCGTGTGGCGGATGTGGTCGACGCCCGCGAGCAGCGAACCGAACATCTTGCGGTTGGCCACCATGCCGCCCACCGAGATGCCGCCGAAGTTGACGCCGTGGTAGCCCCGCTCACGCCCGATCAGCCGGGTGCGCGAGCCTTCGCCGCGCACGCGGTGGTAGGCCAGCGCCATCTTGAGCGCGGTGTCGACCGATTCCGAGCCCGAGTTCGTATAGAACACCTTGCTCAGGCCGGGAGGCGTGATCTCCACCAGCCGCTCGGCCAGCTCGAACTGCTTCGGGTGGCCCATGTTGAAGGGCGGGGCGAAGTCCATCTCGGCGGCCTGGGCGCGGATGGCTTCCACGATCTTCGGCCGCGCATGGCCCGCGTTCACGCACCAGAGCCCCGCCACGCCGTCGAGCACCTGGCGGCCTTCCGGCGTCCAGAAATGCATGCCCTCGGCGCGCGAGATGAGGCGTGGCGCCTGCTTGAACTGCCGGTTGGCGGTGAAGGGCATCCAGTAGGCGGCGAGCTGGTCGTTCATCGCGGGCGCTCCGTGAAAAGGTTGATTTGTGGTCTGAATGAAATGGTGCGGCGTATGCAGGCGGGCAAATGACGCATGGCGGGTCGTGAGGTGATCGTACGACCGCGGACGCGCGGACGTCAGGGCCATGGGTTCACGCGGGATCCGGGTGGCGCTCTTCGCACGTACTTCCACATCGAGGAATCTTCATTCCATATCGTGAGATCAATCGGTGCTGCGCCGCCGCATTTTCTCTCGTATCAAAAGAAGAGATTTCGTATACAGAAAGCGATCCGCTAAGCCGTTGATTTACAACGAATTGCGATCGTGTCTTATATAAGACATAAGTCTTCCGCTTCTGCTGATGCACCGCTATGCTTCCAGCAGTTTTCCGCCGCGTCTTCTTCTCTCTCAACCTCCTGGAGTTCGTCATGACCACTCTGACCCGTGAGCAACAAATTGCCGCCCTTGAAAAGGATTGGGCCACCAACCCGCGCTGGAAAGGCGTGAAGCGCGGCTACACCGCCGCCGACGTCGTGCGCCTGCGCGGCAGCCTGCAGCCCGAGTACACGCTGGCCAAGCGCGGGGCGGAGACGCTGTGGGAGAAGGTCAACGGCGGCGCCAAGAAGGGCTACGTGAACGCGTTCGGTGCGATCACCGCCGGCCAGGCCATGCAGCAGGCCAAGGCTGGCCTCGAGGCCGTGTACCTGTCGGGCTGGCAAGTCGCCGCCGACGGCAACACCTCGGAAACCATGTACCCCGACCAGTCGCTGTATGCCTACGACTCGGTGCCGACCATGGTTCGCCGCATCAACAACACCTTCAAGCGTGCCGACGAGATCCAGTGGTCGCGCGGCATCGGCCCCGGCCACAAGGAGTTCATCGACTACTTCCTGCCCATCGTGGCTGACGCGGAAGCCGGTTTCGGCGGCGTGCTGAACGCCTTCGAACTGATGAAGAACATGATCGCCGCGGGCGCCGCCGGCGTGCACTTCGAAGACCAGCTGGCCGCCGTGAAGAAGTGCGGCCACATGGGCGGCAAGGTGCTCGTGCCGACGCAGGAAGCCTGCGAGAAGCTGATCGCGGCCCGCTTCGCCGCCGACGTCATGGGCGTGCCGACCATCGTGCTGGCCCGCACCGACGCCGAAGCTGCCAACCTGATCACCAGCGACCACGACGCCAACGACAAGCCCTTCCTGACCGGCGAGCGCACGCAGGAAGGCTTCTACCGCGTGAAGAACGGCCTCGAGCAGGCCATCAGCCGCGGTGTCGCCTACGCTCCCTACGCCGACCTGGTGTGGTGCGAAACCGGCACGCCCGACATCGGCTTCGCCCGTGAATTCGCGCAAGCCGTGCACGCCAAGTGCCCGGGCAAGCTGCTGTCGTACAACTGCTCGCCGTCGTTCAACTGGAAGAAGAACCTCGACGACAAGGCCATCGCCGAGTTCCAGCAGAAGCTGTCGGACCTGGGCTACAAGTACCAGTTC
>DASWSY010000362.1:0-2729 GCA_036402415.1 Rhizobacter sp.
ATCGCGGTCTATCACCGCTGCGTGGTTCGGTTCATTCATTGTTGTCATGGTTAAAACGTTGGGCCCTTGCGGTGATGGCGCATGCTGCGGGACAGCATGACTAGCGCCGTGCCCGAGCAATTCCACATGATGAGCGTGTAAGTGATACGGCGTTTGCGCATTTGCATGATGGATCCTGACCTGCGTCACTAACGCAACGGCGTGCGCGGCGGACGCTCCCGGCACTTCGCCACACAGCGTGCTTCGCGATGGCAGTCACCACCGGCAGCCACGCACTGGGCGTACGGGACGAACACGCTGCCCGGGGCATCGGTGAGACTGGCCCGATCCCGCCAGCCTTCCCAGCGGTCCTGTGTCGCGGCCCGGCCGAAGTCGATGCCACCACCGCTATGCGGGACAAAGTAACTGTCCGGCCAGCCCTTGGCCTTGTAGAAGGCAATGAAATCGGCCTTTTCTCGGCCCAGCGTCTCGCTGTCGAGCGCCACTGTGCCGGGCATATGTTCCTTGCGCATCTCCCGATTACCCGGCGCGGTGCGTCCGCCGTGCATCGACGGCGCGGGTGAAATGCTCCGCGACGCTGCCTTTCATCAGATTACCGGTACCGAGCGCCAGCACCGCGCTGAGCGTGAAGATCTGGGTACCCGTGTCGCTGTAGCGAGCACCCACGCTCCCCAATACCTCGCGCCAGCGCAAGGCGTCCACGTCGACATCGGCCGGCACGGTATGCGACGCGGGCGAGCCGCTTGTATTCAGTGCCTCGTTCAAGCAATCGAGCACGCGACGGTCGAGGTCGGCCGGCAGGTCGGCCGCACAGCCTTGCAGCTGCGCACGGACCGCAAACAGGATGCTCTCCAGATACGCCGTGCGGGTGGCTGCGATCGCGGTCCGCTCCAGTGCCGCGACAAACGGACTTTTACCCACCTTGTTGCCGCAGTGCTGGCAATAGCCGTCGACGACCTCGTCGGGCGGCGCACAGCGGCACCGTTCGCTGTCGGGCACCACTTCGGCATCCATCGCCTGTGTCACCTTGCTGGCGGCGTCGGCACGCTCCCACAGGTACAACAGCGTCGCGTTGACATAGTCGGAGCCCTGCGGCGCATTGCTGCTGCCGTGCTGGGATCGTGCGATCTGGCGCACTTCGTCGGGTGTCAAGGTAAAGCGACCTACAAAAGGGCTGGCCAGCGCCTCGATCGCGGCGGCGATCAGCGCCTTGTTGCCAATGCTGGGCGCGCTCCAGTCCGCCGCCTGCAGGGCCATGGCAATGGCCACCGGCCGCGTGGTGGAGGCTGCCAGCGACTGGGGCACTGCGCCGGCGGGCGCCATCACCAGCCCCCGGATGCGCTCGGCCATGCGATCGCTCGCGTTGAAGATGGCCGTGAGTGCGTCCGGAAAGCGATTGCCCCAACCGGAGCGTTCGAGGTCCTTGGCATACTCGCGCGGGATGCTCGCCGCCGCAGCAAGCAGGGCGGCCACGTCCGGGCCTGCCTCGCCGGTGTGCGGCTGGCCGTTGAGCGCCGGCGGCCATGGGTCCACCATGTAGTGGGTCACGGTGCGGGCCAGATCAGTACCGGGCTCGCCGTCGCCGTCCGGGTCGACCTCATAGAAGTCGCTCGCCTTCATGTGGTGAAACTGCTGACCCGCGTAGTCGTGATACTGCGTAAAGGCCAGTACCTTGGCCACATCGTCATACGCGGGGATGCCTTCGGTGGCGACCGGGATCCACCTGAAGCCCGATGGCGGCGCCACGGGACGCTCCATACCGCGCACGACCTCACCCAGCGCATCCTTGATCGCGGCCTTGATGTCGGCCTGCTCCGTACCGTCCGCGTGGAAGTATCGCGCAGCGATGCGGTCCACATCGGTCGTCGAGAGGCCCGCGCGCTGCCACGTCGGCAGGTCCTGCACCTGTTCACTCATCATGGTTTCCTTGTTGAGGGAGACTGCGTGCCGCGTCAATCAGGGCACGATAGCGGCTGTGGTCGCCTTGGAAGAGCGCGCGCACCACGGGCAAGGTCTGGCGCTGGCCATCCTCATCCTGATAGGCGAGCGTCGACGGGTAGCCGTCGCGATCCCGATAGACTGCCGTGACGGTCCAGCGGATCAGGCGGTCACCTTTGGCAAGCACCGCGATCCGGCGAGCGAGCTGCGCATCGGCCGCCGTCTTGCTGGCGGCCCGTGCGCGCCGCGCGGCGTGTGTGTCTTCGCCACTGAGAATCCGCTCCATGGCTGCCGCGAGCGTTTTGGCCTTCTGGTAGAGCGGTACGTTACGGACCGCCGCGTCAATGGTCCGTTCAATGAGCCGGCCGCGCCGGCGGTTCAGGCGACCGATCCCCCGTCCGCTGCCGCCTACCGTCCCGAGGTGAAAGGCCCGGCTGAGACCATCGACCCGGCTGTCGGCCGGGTGTCGGATCCTGCCGAGCACCGCTGTGCGCTGCGACGCCAGCTCCTGCAGCCGCTGCACGTCCTGATTGTCCAGCACCATGCCACCGGCACGCGCGGCATCAATGCGCTCGGTCAGGCTGGGTTCGGCGTGATCAGGGATATGGGTCGTCATAGCGGGAATGAGGCTTGTTTGCTCGCCTGCAGTTCGCTGTTCAGTCTGGCGATCTCCGCCCTGAGCAAATCCACGATGTCGCCGTGGGCGTGCACCAGTCCGAGGACGGCGGCCACATCGACGTGCACAGTCTGGCCAGCGAGCTGCGCCGGCGCGAGCTTTTCGAGCGCCGCCA
>DASWSY010000363.1:0-5724 GCA_036402415.1 Rhizobacter sp.
TCACCACGCCGTTCCGCATGCAGCCGGGCTTGCGCCGGCTCGCGCCGGGAGCCACGCAGCTCACGCCCAATCTGCCCGGCAGCCGGGCGCTGCGCGAAAAACTCGCGGTGCTGCTGGCCTACCCGGCGCAGGCCTTGCTCGGTCAGGAAGGGTTCGACGCGACACCCGCGCTGGCGGAGCTGAACGCCCACGCGGCGCACGAGCAGCCCGAGGCGTGGGCCAGCACGCAGCGCGGCCACGGCCATGCCCGGCGCCTCGGCTGGGCGGTGCGCGACGGCGAGCTGCAGCAAACCGACGGCGGCGCCGCGCCCGAGATCGGCGCCTGCCTCCAGTCGCTCCCGCCCGACTGGCGCTTGCCGGGTCTGCTGTGCCTGGCCTTCGCCGAAGACTTCGCCGTCATCGACGGCCGCAGCGCCCACATCCCCTGGCTCGCCGTCTGCCTGCCCTCCGGCTGGGCGCCCGAAGACAAGGTCGGCCGCCACTTCGCCGAGGTCCACGCGCCGGTGGCCGACAACGCGGTGATCGTCGGCGCTAGCGAGCACCTCGCGCGCCTGGTGACCGGCGACACCCGCTGGGAGCGCTTCGTCTGGTCGGTCACGCGCCATCCGCGGCTGCATGCCCACCCGGCGCGGCTCGACCCCTCGCCCTGGCCTGCCGAGGCGTCGCCGCAGGCGCTCGCCGAGCGTGCCTACTTCCGCACCGAGCGGCAGACCTTCATCCCCTTGCCGGCGGAACAGCAGGCGATCTTCACCATCCACGTCAACCTGGTGCCGCTCACGCAGGCGATCGAAAGCGCCGACCAGGCACGCCGCCTGCGCGACGCGCTGGCGAGCATGAGCCCCGCCGTCCTGGCGTACCGCAGCCTGACCGACGCACGCAGCCGGCTGCTCGCCTGGCTGACCGAACGCGCCGCCTCATGAACACCCGCCCCATCGTGCCGGCGGTGCTCGGCTTCACCGATGACGGCGTGCCCCACTCGGACCGCTACGACGACGTGTATCACCCGCGCGCCGGCGCGTTCGTGCAGGCGCGGCACGTCTTTCTCTCCGGCAACGAACTGCCTGAGCGCTGGCAGGGCCGCGAACGCTTCGTCGTGCTCGAAGCCGGATTCGGCCTGGGCCACAACTTCCTCGCCACCTGGCAGGCCTGGCGAGACGATGCCCGGCGCTGCGAACGCCTGGTCTTCCTCTCGGTGGAAGAGCGCCCGTTCTCCGCCCACGACCTGCGGCGGGCGCACGCGGCCTCGCCCGCGCCCGAACTGGCCGCGCAACTGGTCGACGCCTGGCCGCCGCTCACGCACAACCTGCATACGCTCGACTTCGACGGCGGCCGCGTGCGCCTGATGCTGGCCTTCGGCGATGCGCAGGCCTGGCTGCCCGAACTCGTGGCGAGGGTCGACGCCTTCTACCTCGACGGTTTCGCGCCGGCGCGCAATCCGAAGATGTGGGAGCCGCGCGTCTTCAAGGCCCTGGCGCGGCTGGCCGCACCCGGGGCCACGCTCGCCACCTGGACCGCCGCCAGCGGCGTGCGCGAGGGCTTGCAGGCCGCAGGCTTCGAGCCGCGCAAGGCGTCCGGCACCGGTGGCAAACGCGACATCACCCTCGCCCGCTATGCCCCGCGCTTCACGCCGCGCCAAGCGCCGTCGCGGCAGCCGCCGGTGGCGTCGCAGCACCATGCGGTGATCGTCGGGGCGGGCCTGGCCGGCTGCGCCACAGCGCAGGCCCTCGCTGCCGAGGGCTGGACGAGCACGGTGTACGACCGCCGCCCCGGCCCGGCGCAACAGACCTCGGGCAACCCGGCCGGGCTGTTCCACGGCATCGTCAACGCGCAGGACGGCGTGCATGCACGGCTTCACCGAGCCGCTGCGCTGATGGCAGGGCACGAGATCGCCGCGCGTGTCGCACAGGGTGTGCCCGGCGCGGTGTGCGGCGTGCTGCGCCTGGACGACGGCCCCGTCGATGCGCTCGCGGCGATCATCGAGCGCCAGGGCCTGCCGCCGGACTACGTGCAGGCCGTCGACCCGGCCTGCGCCAGCGCGCTGTGCGGCCTGACGCTGCGGCAGCCCGCCTGGCACTTCCCCGGCGGCGGCTGGGTGCAGCCGGCCGACCTGGCCCAGGCCTGGCTCAGCGCGGCGGCGCCGCATTCACGCTTCCATGGCGGTGTCGCCATCGAAAGCCTGCGCCGCACCGGCGAGCGGTGGCAGTTGCTCGATGCCGACGGGCGCATCGTCGACGAAGCGCAGACCGTCATCCTCGCCAACGCTGCCGATGCCTTGCGCCTGCTCGGCGAGCCGGGCTGGCCGCTCGGGCTGGCCCGGGGCCAGATCAGCCATTTCGCGCGCACGCTCGCGCCGGGCCTGCAACTGCCAACGATGCCGGTGGCCGGCGCCGGCTACCTCTTGCCCGAGGTGAACGGCCAGGTCGTCTTCGGTGCCACCACGCAGCCACGTGACCTCGACCCCGCCGTGCGCGGCGCCGACAACGCCATCAACCTCGCGCAGCTCAACGCCCTGCTTGGCACGACGCTGGAGGTACCGCTTCAGGGACGTGTGGGATGGCGCACCGTCGCGCGCGATCGTCTGCCGCTGGTGGGCGCCGTGCCGCAAGCGCCGGTGCCTGCAGACCGCGCCGACCGCATGCGGCTGGTACCGCGCACCGAGGGGCTCTTCGTGTGCACCGCCTTCGCGTCACGCGGCATCACCTGGGCGGCGCTCGCGGCGCGCACGCTGGCCGCTTGGGTCACCGGCGCTCCCGCGCCGATCGAAGCCGGCCTGCTCGATGCGCTCGACCCGGCCCGCTTCGCCAGCCGCGATGCGCGGCGGCAGGGGCCGGCCGAGGCGTCTCAGCCTTCCTGAGGCGGCGCGGCCCCGGCGTCTTGCGGCGCGGTGCCCTCTTGCGGCTCGGCCTGCCCAGGCTCGACGCCCGCCTTGCGCTCGGCCTTCTCCTTCAGCTTCTCTTCCTTCTTCTTCTTCTTGGCCAACTCGCGCTGGCGCTTTTCGAACGAGTAGTTGGGTTTTGCCATGCGCCGTCCTTCCTGTGGGTGGTTACGCGAGAGGGTACGCGCATTTGGGCTCCGACTGGAAGCCCCGTCGTCAGAACGTGAGTGTCTTGACGCCCTGCGCCGTGCCGAGCAGGCACACGCTGGCCTTGTGGCGGGCGAAGATGCCCACGGTCACCACGCCGGGCCACTGGCTCACTTCCGCCTCCATCGCGGCCGGGTCGGTGATCGAGAGGCCGCGCACATCGAGAATCTGGCAGCCGTTGTCGGTCACCACTCCGGCGCGAAGCACGGCTTCGCCGCCGTGCTTGCGGAAGCGCCGGGCGATTTGCGTCGCCGCCATCGGGATCACCTCCACCGGCAGCGGGAATTTGCCGAGCGTATCGACCAGCTTGGACTCATCGGCAATGCAAATGAAGCGCTCGGCCAGGTCGGCCACGATCTTTTCGCGGGTGAGCGCCGCCCCCCCGCCCTTCACCATGTTTCCGCGGTGGTCGATCTCGTCGGCGCCGTCGATGTAGACCGGCAGGCGCTCCACCGTGTTGCTGTCGAGCACGCGGATGCCGTGCGCGCGCAGCCGCTCGCTGCTCTTCTCGCTGCTGGAGACGGCGCCCGCGATGCGGTCCTTGATGCCGGCCAGCGCGTCGATGAAGCAGTTGACGGTCGAGCCGGTGCCCACGCCGACGATGCCGCCAGGCACCACGTAGTCGAGAGCAGCCTGTCCGACGAGGGCCTTGAGTTCGTCCTGGGTCATGGTGGGCAGAGGGTTTGAAAGACAATCGGGCGATTATCCAAGACGCTTCTCATGCCTCTCGTTCCCTACGCGCTCACCCGTCCCTTTCTCTTCGGCCTCGACCCCGAGCAGGCCCATGACCTGACGCTCGGCGCGCTGGCCCGCATTCAGCACACGCCCCTGATCTGCGCGGTGTCGCAGACACGCGTGGACGACCCGGTAACGCTGGCCGGCATCCGCTTCCCCAACCGCGTCGGCCTCGCCGCCGGGCTCGACAAGAACGGCCGCTGCATCGACGCCTTCGGCGCCATGGGTTTCGGCTTTGTCGAAGTGGGCACGGTCACGCCCAAGGCCCAGCCGGGCAACCCCAAGCCGCGCATGTTCCGGTTGCCCGAGGCCGATGCCCTCATCAACCGGCTCGGCTTCAACAACGAGGGCCTCTCGGTCTTCATCGAGAACGTGAAGCGCAGCCGCTTCCGCCAGCAAGGTGGCGTGCTGGGCCTCAACATCGGCAAGAACGCCGCCACGCCGATCGAACGCGCGGTCGACGACTACCTGATCGGCCTCGACGGCGTGTACCCGCATGCCGACTACGTGACGGTCAACATCTCGTCGCCCAACACCAAGAACCTGCGCGAGCTGCAAAGCGACGAAGCGCTCGACGCCTTGCTCTCGGCCCTGCAGCAGCGCCGCCTCGAGCTCGCCGCGCAGCATGGTCGCAAGGTGCCGATGTTCGTGAAGATTGCGCCCGACCTCGAAGATGCGCAGGTGCAGGTCATCGCCGCCACCATCCGCAAGAACGGCATCGACGGCGTGATCGCCACCAACACCACCATCTCGCGCGACAAGGTGAAGCACCTGCCGCACGGCGAAGAGACAGGCGGACTCTCGGGGGCACCGGTGTTCGAGGCGAGCAACCGCGTGATCTCGCTCCTGCGCACAGCACTCGGCCGCGACGTGCCCATCATCGGCGTGGGCGGCGTGATGAGCGGTGCCAACGCACGCGCGAAGATCGCAGCCGGCGCCGACCTGGTGCAGCTCTACACCGGCTTCATCTACAAGGGCCCCGCCCTCGTGCCAGAAGCCGCGAACGCCATCAAAAAAGGCCGCTGAGCGCGGCCTTTTCATTGAGCAGCCAGCCGCTCAGTGCAACGGCACGCCGGTCTTGCTCTGGAGTTCTTCGCGGGTCACGCCGGGCGCCATCTCCACGACCTTCAGGCCTTGCGGCGTCACGTCCATCACGGCGAGGTCGGTGATGATGCGGTTGACCACACCCACGCCGGTCAGCGGCAGCGTGCACTTGGGCAGGATCTTCAGATCGGTGGTGCCGTCCTTCTTCTTGGCCACGTGCTCCATCACGACCAGCACGCGCGGCACGCCGCCCACCAGGTCCATCGCGCCGCCCATGCCCTTGACCATCTTGCCGGGGATCATCCAGTTGGCGAGGTCGCCCTTCTCGCTCACCTGCATCGCGCCGAGGATGGCGAGGTTGATCTTGCCGCCGCGGATCATCGCGAAGCTGTCGTGCGAGCCGAAGATGCTGGTGCCGGGAATGGTGGTCACGGTCTGCTTGCCGGCGTTGATGAGATCGGCGTCGACCTCGTCTTCCGTCGGGAAGGGGCCGATGCCGAGCATGCCGTTCTCGCTCTGCAGCCACACCTCGATGTTGGCCGGCACGTGGTTGGCCACGAGCGTGGGAATGCCGATGCCGAGGTTGACGTAGTAGCCATCCTTCAGCTCGGAAGCGGCCTTCGCGGCCATTTCGTCTTGGGTCCAGGGCATGTCGTTCTCCTTAGGCAGCCGGACGGGTGAGGCGCTTCTCGATGCGCTTCTCGGGCGTGGCGTTCAGCACGATGCGGTGCACGTAGATGCCCGGCAGATGGATGGCGTCGGGGTCGAGTTCGCCGGTCTCCACGATCTTTTCCACCTCGACGATGGTGATCTTGCCGGCCATCGCACACGCCGGATTGAAGTTGCGCGCGGTGCGACGGAAG
>DASWSY010000364.1:0-10511 GCA_036402415.1 Rhizobacter sp.
AGCCGATTCATGCCGTCGAAGGTGTCCACGTTGGGATGGGCAGCGTAAGCCGACCCCGTGATGGACGCGAAGGCAACGACGGCCGTGGCGAGAAAGTGAAAGTGCTTGGACATGGAGCGCTCCTTGATGACGTTCAGCGGCCGACGGGCCACCATGCCAGTTACTCTAGGGAGTCGCTCCACACGGGACCCTGTCTGCCACGTGACAATCCGGTCATGCGAGTGGCATCTGCGCCAGAGAGAAGCGCCTCAGAGGCCGTCCACGTTGGGCTATTTCGCCGAACGCAGGCGCGCGGCGATCGCCTCCATCTGGGTGATCTCTGCGCGTTGCGCCTTGACGATGTCATCGCAAAGTTTGCGAAGCTCCGGGTCGGTGAGCTTGGCCTCTCGGCACATGAGGATGGCGCCCGAGTGATGCGGGATCATCGAGTCGACGAACTGCTGGTTGTCGACCAGCGCCTGGCGGCGTGTTGCCAACAGCGAAGCGGCGAACAGGACCGCCAAGCCGACATAGAGCGCCACGTTGAGCCGCTTGTTGCCATACATCTTGCCCATGGTTGCCAGCATGATGATGCCCATCGGGGCCAGCATGGTCAGCGCCATGTAGAGCATGTTCACGTTGTTCCGAAAGTCGCTCCACCCGTCGATCATGGTGAACATGGCGAGGTACATCGGAATCAGGCTCAAGGCGAGATTGAGCGCGAACATCCAATACGCCTGGCTGGACGAACCGCCATGAGCGGTCCCTATAGGTGCGGCTTCGCTGTGTTGCGCGTGAGCTTTGTGGTCCATGTCGAACTCCTTCTTGCTGGATTGGATACGGTTCCTTGGGATGCCGCGGTCGCGGGGCAAGGCGTTTACCGTGGCTCAATCAACGCTTTGAGCGCAAGCGAAGCGAGTTCGTCACCACGCTGAACGACGACAGGCTCATGGCCAGCGCTGCGATCATGGGCGACAGCAACCAGCCCGTGAACGGGTACAGCACGCCGGCCGCAAGCGGCACGCCCAACGCGTTGTAGATGAACGCGAAGCCGAGGTTCTGCCGCATGTTGGCGACGGTGCTCTCGGAAATCTCCCGAGCACGAGCGATGCCACGCAGGTCGCCCTTGACGAGCGTCACCTGGGCACTGTTCATCGCCACGTCGGTGCCGGTTCCCATCGCCACGCCGACGTCGGCCTTGGCCAGCGCCGGTGCGTCGTTGATGCCGTCGCCAGCCATGCCGACGACGCGTCCTTCGCGCTGCAGCCGATCGACCAGCGCCAGCTTGTCAGCGGGCTTGACCTCGCCATGCACCTCGTCGATGCCCAGCTTCTGGGCGACCGAGCGCGCGGTTGTCAGGCCGTCGCCGGTGGCCATTACCACCCGCATGCCCGCGTCGTGCAGGCTTTGCAGCGCTTCCGGGGTGCTCGCCTTGATCGGATCCGCCACGGCGAGCAGCCCGAGCAGCTGACGGTCACGGGCGAGGAACATCACGCTGCTGCCGTGTTCTCGCAACTGCTCCGCCTGCGAGCGCAGCACCGACACGTCGACGCCATCTTGCTCCATCAGCGCGGTGTTGCCGAGTGACAGCCGGCGGCCTTCCACCGTGCCGCGCACACCGATGCCGGTGGACGATTCGAAATCGACAGCGGCGGCGAGCGGGAGCTGGCGGCTCCTCGCCGCATCGACGATCGCCTGCGCCAAGGGATGTTCGCTGCCCTGGTCGAGGCTGGCAGCCAGGCGAAGCACTTCCTCGTCGGTCGTCCCCGCCGCGGCGAGCGCCCGCTCGAAGGCTGGCTTGCCCTCCGTGAGCGTGCCAGTCTTGTCGACGATCATCGTGTCGACCTTGCGGAAGTTCTCGATCGCAGAGGCGTCACGGAAGAGAACGCCTTGCGTCGCGGCACGCCCGGTGGCCACCATGATGGACATGGGTGTGGCCAGACCCAGGGCACAGGGACAGGCGATGATGAGCACCGACACTGCGTTGATGAGGCCGTACTGCCAGCCCTGCTCTCCGCCGAAGATGCCCCAGGCGAAGAACGACAGCAAGGCGATCCCCACCACCACCAACACGAAGTATCCGGCCACCTGATCGGCCATGCGCTGCATCGGCGCCTTGGAGCGCTGCGCCTGAGCGACCATCTGCACGATCTGAGACAGCATCGTCTGCGAGCCGACTTTCTCGGAGCGCATGACGAGCGTGCCGGAGGTGTTGATCGTCGCGCCGATCACGTTGTCACCGGGGCGTTTGGTGACGGGCACTGGCTCCCCGGTGAGCATCGCTTCGTCGATCGCGCTGGAACCCTCCAGCACCACGCCGTCGACCGGAACCTTCTCGCCCGGGCGGATGCGCAGCCGGTCACCCACGTGGACATGGGTCAGCGGCACATCGGCTTCAGAGCCGTCGTCCTCGATGCGCCGCGCGGTCTTGGGCGACAGGCCCAGCAAAGACTTGATGGCCGCCGACGTCTGCGAGCGCGCACGCAACTCGAGCATCTGGCCGAGCAAAGTCAGCGAGATGATGACCGCCGCGGCTTCGAAGTAGACGCCGATGCGCCCGTGCGCCGCAAAACTTGCAGGAAACACCTGCGGCGCCACGGTCGCCACCACGCTGTACAGGAATGCGGCGCCGGTGCCAATGCCGATCAGCGTCCACATGTTGGGGCTGCGGTGGCGGAAGGACTGGGCGCAGCGGGCGAAGAACGGCCACCCTGCCCACAACACGATCGGCAAGGAGAGCACCAGCTCGAGCCAGCTCTGCCGCGCGGGATCCATCCAGCCCAGACGGTGTCCGGCCATCGCTAACACCGTGACGACCACGGTCAGCGGGAGCGTCCACCAGAATCGGCGCGAGAAATCGCGCAGCTCGGGGTTGTCGTCGTCGGCCGTCGCCTCCGGAATCAGCGGCTCCAGCGTCATGCCGCATTTCGGGCAATTGCCCGGACGGTCCTGCCGGATCTCCGGATGCATTGGGCAGGTGTACACCGTCGCCCCTTGGGGCTCCACCGGCTGTGATCCACGATCGACGGGTGGCACGTACGGCGAGGCAGGGGCGGAAGCGGGAACTGCCATTGACGGCACCGCAAGCGCCTCGCTCTGGCCGTGATGCGCGTGCTGGTGCGCGTGCGTATGGGAAACAGCTTGAGAGGCCGGCTGCGCACCATGGGCCACGCCGCTTGGGCCTTCGCCTGTGTCACGCACGAGGTTCATGCCGCACTTGGGACAACGACCGGGCGCGTCGGAGCGCACCTCGGGGTGCATAGGGCACACGTAGTAGCCCTCAGATGCCGCGTCCGGCGTACCCATTCCCCCGTGGGGATTCATCTGCGGATGTACATGACCGTGGCGGTGGCCCGCGTGGGGATCAACGGCCGGACCTGACGCGGGCGCAGGGGCTGCGCCCCGCGAGGGGGTGTTTCGCTCGTCCATCTCGTGCTCCTGAATCCTGCAGGTCTTGCAGGCCGCCGATGGGGCGAGCGACTCGCCCAGTTGTCACCGGTCGTGTTGTTGTGGGTCTTGTGGCTGCCGCCCGTGACCGTGGCGCCGGTGCATGAAGAGATGCATCAACGGACAGGCCAGCAGGATGAAATACGGCAGTGCCTGCAGGGCATGGTCGAAATGCCGGGTCAGCAGGAAATACGCTCCCGCGGCGCCGGCGAGCCAGGCCGCGGCGACAACGGGCAGGAACCAGCGAGAACGCGATGTGGTGGTCACGGCGGGTGTTGTGGAGGTTGCCATGGCCACCATCGTCGCGCCCTGCCATTCCTGCTTGCTTGACCGGCGTCAAGCCACGCCTCAGTGGCAGGTGCCGCAGCAGCTGCCCCCGCGGGCCGCCGCTGGCTGCGACGCACCGGCCACTTCCACTGGGGTGTAGCCGGCCTCCTCGATCGCCAACTTGAGCGTCTGCGTGTCGGCGCTGGTCGCCTCGATTTCCACGCGCTTGTTGGCAAGGTTGACCGAGACGGTCGCGCCGGGCTCGACCGCCTTGACCGCTTTGGTGACCGCACCCACGCAGTGGCCGCAGGTCATGTCGTTGACGTTGAACACAATCATTTGAAGCTCCATCAGGAAGTGTTGGTGTGATGGAACTGTGAAGCTTCCCACCGTGGCAAAGTCCAGCATTCTTCGCGTTATCCACGCAGTCTGTGGGTGCATTGCCACGGCGAGTGCGTCGAGCTTGGGCACACCAGCCTTTCATTGAGCTTCCTGGGAACTGCCCGTGTGCTGCCCGCGCGGCGTGTCCATCGGCTCGCGCAGCGGGTCGCGGCCCTTGAACGGCTGGTAGTCCGCGATGCCGAAATGCTTGTGCAACTCTTCTCGCATCATCTGGATGTCGGCCGTCTGGCTGTGCCACATGCTCGAGCATTCGCGGCGCAAGGCTTCATGTCGCAAGTCGCTTCCGGTGATGCAGCCGTTCACCGGCTCCATCAAGGTGTAGTGGTGGCGGCTGAGCACCTCAAGGAACACGTGGTTGAAGTCAGCGCCCGGCTTCGCCTGATCGAGCAAGGCAAGCATCTTGCGGCCGTCCGGGCGGACGCGCGGCTGGTAGTCGATGCCGTACCACTCGCGCAGGAACGTCTTGAGGGTCATGATCTCTTCGCGCTGCATCCGGTTGTTGCGCCGGGCCAGCGACTTGAGGTCGTCGAGCGCGGCCTTCGCCGGGGTGGCGGCGAAGCCCGGCGTCGGAGATGTGCCCTCCATGGGCGAAATCTCCCCATTGCGCTGAGTGTCGGTGCCGGCGGCGAGCTCGGTGGCGCGCAATGCGGTGTAGTGGTGGTCGATCGCGAGCTGCATGAACTCGATCTCGTAGCCGGCCGTGAGGCCGACACCAGGCGCTTGTGAAACAGCCTGAGACGCCGAGGCGGCGAATGCCATCGCACTCGCGAAGGCGAGTCGAACCAGATGGTGGTGGATGTGCTTCATGGAAGATTGCTCCTGTTGGCCGGGTCAGTGCGCGTGCCCGGCCGAGCGGGCCGTTGGCGACGTGGTCCGGGCTGCCTGCGCCATGCGAAGGCATTCCTGTGCGCAACGGCGGCACGCCTGCGCGCAGGCTTGGCAATGGTCCATCTGGTGCTTGCCGCACTCTTCACCGCAGGCTTCGCAGATGTCGGCGCACAGGCGGCAAATCGCTTGCGCATGTTCACTGTCACGCGCCATCGCGGCCGAGGCGAGTCTGCAGATCTCGGCGCAGTCGATGTCAAGCGCGATGCACCGAGCCATGGCCTTGACATCTGGTTCCTGCAGGCAAGCCGTTGCGCAATGACTGCAGGCGGTTGCGCACGCGTCGCAGGCGTCGATACACGATGTGTACTGTTGGTGGGCCATCTCGTACTCCTTCTCAGATGCCGCGGATTCGGCTAGAACCTTGGGCAAGCGAAAGGCCCGAACACGCTTGGCACTTCACCGCGCTCAACACCCAAAACAGACGAAACGCAAAACGCATCCAACCCTGCCGGCTCAGTGAGGTCGGCATCGTGTGAATGCGTTGCAAGACGTGTAGACGGTGCGGCTGAATCTACATGCGCATTTATTTCGTTAGGTCTTTGAAGGGGGTGCTCGTGGTTCACGCCATCAAGGCTGACGCTGCAAACGCACGGAGAGGGAAGTCGCAACGCCCGCCTTGTTGGACCACATCCAGCAGTAGTCCTGGTCCACGGGTACCTTGAGTTCGCCGCTCAGCTCGGCCACTGCATCGCGCTTTTCTGGGAACACCACCTTCTGCCCTTCGTGGTAGTGGACGTTGAAGTTGAGCGCCGTCAGGCTCTTGAAGGACCAGGCGATCGTCTGGCCCCGCGTGAGACGCGTGCAGACCTCGACGAGCTTGCCGGCCTCGATTTGCACCGGACGTTCATAAGCGCCCTGCCCGTCCCACTGCACGTTGATGAGCTCTGCCCGTGCGGGAGTGCCCACCATGGCGGCTGCAACAAGCGCCGCGACAGAATGGGGACGTGATGACAGGTGTTTCAAGCTGGACTCCATGGAAAGGTCAGGATCGTGGTCGTCGGCCATGACGCTTGCGCTTGCGTGGCACCGCCTTGCCGTCATGCGGGGGGCGTTTGAGCAGGTGTCCGTGCTTGCGGTGCAGGTAGTAGGCGAAGGCGACGACTACCACCGCGAACACCAGCCCGGCCGTGAACAGCTGTGTGTAGAACTCGGCGGACTGGTGCTCGATTCCGCGCAGCTCGTGTGGCATGTCGATGCCTCGCTTCAGGGGTGAGGCGCGGTATGGCGCCCCACCCGGCAGTTCTTACTTCGCCGCTTCGAGCTGGGTGATGACGATGGCGCCACTCGACTTTTCAGCCGCGAAGCGGATCTTGTCGCCCACCTTGAGGTTGCTGAGCATCGCCGGGTCCTTGACCTGGAATACCATGGTCATGCCCGGCATCTGCAGGTTCTTGATCTCGCCGTGCTTGACGGTGATCTTCTTGTTGTCAGCGTCGACCTTGCGCACCTCGCCGTCCACCATGTCGGCACCGGCAGCCGCCTGGGCCACAGTGGTGTTCGTGGACTTGTCGTGGCCGTGGCCGCCGCCGTGGTCACCGCCGGCGAAGGCGCTGCCGGTGGCGAAGACGAGGGCGACTGAGAGCAGAGAAATGGCGTTCTTCATGGTGACTCCTTAGCGGTAGGACTGGAAAACACGGGTGCTGCCGTCCTTAAGAACCAGCAGCACGTCGTACGGTTGGGTCTGGTTGTCGAAATCGGGGCCGTCCATGCCGGGGCTTCCGAGCGGCATTGCCGGGACCGCCAGGCCGACGGCCGCCGGGCGCTCGGCCAGAAGCCGCCGCACCTCGCGCGCGGGAACGTGCCCCTCGAGGGCGTACGGTCCGACCTTCGCCGTGTGGCAGGAGCCAACCTGAAGTGGCAGGCCCAAGGTTTTGCGGGCGTCGGTGTTGCCATCGTTGTGGACCTTGCCAATCGAGAAGCCGTTCTTCTCCATGTGGGTCATCCACCCCTTGCAGCAGCCGCACTCGGGCGACTTCCACACCTCAAGCGACGGCTTGGCGGCATTGGCCTGGGCGCCCATCGTGGCGGCGGCCAGACCGGCGACCAGCATCTCGCGGCGCTTCATCGCGTCACCCCTTTCAATGCTTGTGGTTGTGGCCGTCGGCCGCCTTCGCCGCCGGCGCCTTGCCCTTGGCGACCGTCACCGCGCCCTTCATGCCGGCGTCCCAGTGCCCCGGTTGCAGGCAGCCGAAGTCGACCTTGCCGGCCTTGGTGAATTGCCAGATGACCTCGCCCGTCTTGCCGCCGGCCAACGTGATCATGTTGGGTTCCTCGTGCTCCATCTCCGGGTTCTTGAGCATCACCTGGTAGTGCTCCTTGAGCTCCTTCTCGGTGCCGAGCACGAACTCGTGCTTCACCTGGCCGGAGTTCTTCACCTTGAAGCGAACCGTCTCGCCCTGCTTGACATCGATGCTGGCGGGCGTGAAGCGCATGTTGTCGGTCATGTTGACTTCGACCGTGCGGGTGACCTTGGCGGCCACGCCCGGCACCCCGATGGCGCTCTCGTCGCCGTGACCGCCAGCGTGGGTGCCGCCCGCAAAGGCGACGGAGGCGCTCAGGGCAAGCGCGATGGCAAGGGCAATGGATTTGGATTTCATGGGAGTCCTCGGTGAATCAGAGTGGTGACGTGGATGAATGAATTGGAGTTGGCCAGGCTTCATCGGGAATCAATGGCCGTTGTGCCCGCCGTTGCCGGTGGGCTTGCGCACGCGCATCTCGACGCTCTTGCCCTTCTTGGCGAGTGGCATCGATTGGCCACCCGCGGAGAACGAACGGGCGGGCTCGGGGAGCGTTCCGGTGAACTCGTAGGCCACCTCGCCCTTGGGGTGCTGGTACCAGCCCGGATCCTTGAAGTCGCCGCGCTTCTGGTCGGCGCGCACCTTCATGACGGTGAACATGCCGCCCATCTCGACCGGACCGAACGGACCCTGCCCGGTCATCATCGGCAGCGTGTTGTCGGGAATGGGCATCTCCATCTCCGCCATGTCGGCCATGCCGCGCTCGCCCATCACCATGTAGTCGGGGATGAGCTTGTTGACCTCCTTGGCGATGCCGGTGTGGTCCACGCCGATCATGGTGGCCAGTTCGTGCCCCATGGCGTTCATCGTGTGGTGGCTCTTGTGGCAGTGGAACGCCCAGTCGCCGGGCTCGTCCGCCAGAAACTCCACGGCTCGCATCTGCCCGACGGCCACGTCCGTCGTGACCTCGTTCCAACGGGCGCTCTCACGGGTCCAGCCACCGTCGGTGCCGGTCACCATGAACTCGTAGCCGTGCAGGTGGATCGGGTGGTTGGTCATCGTCAGGTTGCCGATGCGAATTCGCACCCGTTCGCCAAGCTTGGCCACCATCGGGTCGATGCCGGGGAAGACCCGCGAGTTGAAGGTCCACAGGTTGAAATTCGTCATCTCGCTCACGCGAGGCGTGAAACTGCCCGGCTCGATGTCGAAGGCGGTCAGGATGAAGCCGTAGTCGCGCTCGACCGGCATGAACTTCGGGTCCTTGGGGTGCACGATGAACATCCCGTACATGCCCATGGCCATCTGCACCATCTCGTCGGCGTGCGGGTGGTACTTGAAGGTGCCGCTGCGCCGCACGACGAATTCGTAGACGTAGGTCTTGCCGGGCTGGATGTGCGGCTGGGTCAGGCCGCCCACGCCGTCCATGCCGTTGGGCAGGCGCAGGCCGTGCCAATGGATGGTGGTGTGCTCGGGCAGCTTGTTGGTGACGAACAGACGCACCCGGTCGCCCTCGACCACCTCGATGGTCGGCCCGGGCGACGTGCCGTTGTAGCCCCACAGGTGCGCCTTCATGCCGGGCGCGAACTCGCGCACGACCGGCTCGGCCACCAGGTGGAACTCCTTTACGCCGTTGTTCATGCGCCAGGGCAGGCTCCAGCCGTTCAGCGTCACCATCGGGTTGTAGGGACGGCCGGTGTTGGGCACCAGCGGCGGGGCGGTCAGGGGGTTGGTCTGGATGACCGGCTCAGGCAAGGCCGCCATGGCCACCTTGCTTACCGTGGAGGCCGCGACGGCGGCACCCGCTGCTGCGGTGCCGGTCAAAAAGCCGCGTCGACTTGTAGTCATGGAATGGGGTCTCCGTAGAAGTTCAGTGGGCTGCCGCGCCGCCGGAGCCGCCCGCCGGGCGTGCCTCCATGGACACGCCGCCAGAGGGCTTGCCGATCAGCGAGGCCTGCAGGGCCGCGTCCGCTAGCCAGAAGTCGCGTTGGGCGTCGATGGCCTGCACGACGCTGCCGATCTGCTCGCGCGCATCGGCGAGCAACTCGAAGACGCCGATCAGCATCCCGTTGTAGCGAAGCTGGTTCTCTTCGGCGATCGTCTTGCGCAGGGGGACGACCTCGTCAAGGTAGTGGCGGGCAATGTCGTACGAGGTGCGGTAGCCGCCATAGGTCTCGCGTACCTGCGACGTGGCCTCCACGCCGATCTGCGCGGTGCGGTTGAGCGCGGCCATGTAGGTGGCCTGGGCACGGGCGCGTCCCGCGTCCCCGAAATCGAAGATCGGCAGTGGGAGCTCGAGCTCGTAGCCCTTCTGCGGGGGGGAACCGGTCTCGCTGTTGCGCACCGCCGCGACGTGGAAGCCGTTGACCACGCTCGTGATCCTCGACAGCCCCTGCTCTCTCGCGGTGAACTCGAGGTCGGCACGCGCCAGGCGAACGTCCAGCCGCTGGTCGATCGCCTGCTGCGCGACCGATTCTTCGGAGCGCACCGTCTTGGGCAGGTCCGGCAGCCGGTCCGGCAGCTTGAGCTGCTGCGCTTGCGCGGCCGTGAGGCCGAGCGAGCGCACCAGCGCTTCGCGCGCGCTCAATGCCGCCTGACGCGCCCGTGCCAGTTCGGCCACTGCATCGGCCGCGAAGGCCTGCTCGCGAGCCCGTTGCAGCCGGTTGAAGTTGCCCACCGCCTGCATCCTGCGGGCCAGCTCGGCACTCACGTCGGCGGTGCGCTTGACCTGCTCGAAGTACTGCACCGACTGCTGAGCCGCCACCGCGCGCACCCAGTTCTGGCGCGCATCGGTGGCCGCCTGCACGACGTCGCTCGCCAGCCGCATCTGCAGTTGCTGCTGCTGGAAGTCGGCCAGGCGCAGGCGCTGCGGCAGGAGCAGCAGGTCGAACACCGAGATGCCCAGCATGCGCCCGATGTCCACATCGACATCACCACCCGAGCGCCGTACCAGCCGCTCGAAAGTGAAGATCGGGTTGGGCAGGCGGGCCGACTGGGTGGCACCGGCCGAGGCCGCGGCGCTCTCGAAGAGCGCACTCTGCAGCGCCGGGCTGTAGGCGAGCGCTACGCGCACGGCATCGTCGGCGGACAGCGGCTTGGCCAGCAAGGCGTCCACATCGGACTGGGCTTGCCGCCGTGCGGCGTCGCTGTTGAGCCACTTGACCTCGGCGCCGAGCCGGCTCTGGGTCAGGCTCTGCACGCCCTGGAAGTTCTTGTCGATCGCCGTGCTGGCGCATCCGCCCAGCAGCAGTGCCGCGGCAACGGCCGCGATGGCGACCGTGGTGCGCCGGGGGC
>DASWSY010000365.1:0-18233 GCA_036402415.1 Rhizobacter sp.
GGCCTGCTGTTCTCGGTCCAGCTCACGCTGATCGCGATGGTGGGCGGCATCGTGCTGGGCACCCTGCTCGCGCTGATGCGGCTTTCGGGCCGCAAGTGGCTGGAGGTGCCAGCGGCCGCCTACGTCAACACCATGCGCAGCATTCCGCTGGTGATGGTGATCCTGTGGTTCTTCCTGCTCATCCCTGCGGCGTTCTACAGCACCATCGCCGGCAGCTACGGCAGCACCTACCGCGCGGAGATCTCGGCCATCGTGACCTTCACGCTGTTCGAGGCAGCGTACTACTCCGAGATCATGCGGGCGGGCATCCAGAGCGTGGCGCGCGGACAGGTGCACGCCGGCTATGCGGTCGGCATGACCTATCGGCAGACCATGCAGCTCATCGTGCTGCCGCAGGCCTTCCGCAACATGCTGCCAGTGCTGCTGACGCAGACCATCATCCTGTTCCAGGACACGTCGCTCGTCTACGCGATCGGTGCGTATGACCTGCTCAAAGGATTCGACCTGACGGCCAAGAACCTCAACCGCCCGGTCGAGAGCTACCTCGTCGCCGCCGTCGTCTATTTCGTGATCTGCTTCAGTCTGTCGCTGCTCGTGAAGCGCTTGCAGAAGAAGGTCGCCATCATTCGCTAAGGCCTCGCCATGATCGACATCAAGAACGTTTCCAAGTGGTACGGCTCCTTCCAGGTGCTGACCGACTGCACGACCAGCATCCAGAAGGGCGAAGTGGTCGTGGTCTGCGGCCCGTCGGGCTCGGGCAAGTCGACCCTCATCAAGACGGTGAACGCGCTGGAGCCCTTCCAGAAGGGCGACATCGTGGTCGACGGCATCTCCATCTCCGACCCCAAGACCAACCTGCCCAAGCTGCGCTCGCGCGTGGGCATGGTGTTCCAGCACTTCGAGCTCTTCCCGCACCTGAGCGTGACCGAGAACCTCACGCTGGCACAGATCAAGGTGCTGGGCCGCAACCAGGATGAAGCCAAGACGCGTGGCCTGAAGATGCTCGACCGCGTGGGCCTGATGGCGCACAAGGACAAGTTCCCCGGCCAGCTCTCCGGCGGCCAGCAGCAGCGTGTGGCCATCGCCCGTGCGCTCAGCATGGACCCGATCGTGATGCTCTTCGACGAGCCCACCTCGGCGCTCGACCCCGAGATGGTGGGCGAGGTGCTCGACGTGATGGTGCAGCTCGCCCACGAAGGCATGACCATGATGTGCGTGACGCATGAGATGGGCTTCGCCAAGAAGGTGAGCCACCGCGTGATCTTCATGGACGCCGGCAAGATCGTCGAGGACTGCCCGAAGGCCGACTTCTTCGGCAATCCCGACGCGCGTTCGCCACGGGCGAAGGACTTCCTCTCGAAGATCCTGCAGCACTGAGCCCCGGGCCTCGCCAAGAAAAAGGGCGCCACGGTGTGGCGCCCTTTTGCGTTGCGGCAACGGGTGCCGCAGCGTGGCTCAGGTCCTCACGAGCAGCGTGCGGTGCGGAAGTCCGACACGTCCAGCGCGCTTTCCTGGTTGGTGCAGGCGAAGGTGGTGAAGCGGGTGTCGTTGTCCATGAAGCGCTTCATCCAGGCCACGCCCTTCTTGCCCAGGAAGTCCTTGTCGCCGTTGCTGGAGTTGGCGCAGTAGTGGCCTTCGCCACGCACTTCCAGGAACTGCTTCGGGTTGCGCGACATGCTGTTGTAGAACGGCGAGGCGTGCGAGTACACCGGCGCGATGAGGTCGTCCTGGCAGGCGATGATCAGCGTCGGCACCGTCACCGAGGAGAAGTTCTCGGTGCTGTTCCAGGGCGCGAACGGGATCGAGGCCTTGAGCGACGGACGGTTCTGCGTCGAGATCAGCGAGCCGCCGCCGCCCATCGACCAGCCCATGACGCCCATGCGGTTGGTGTCGAGCTTGTTGTAGATCGGGCTGCTGCTGGTGCGCGACAGGGTGGCGAGCTGGTCGAGCGCGGCGAGCTGCTGGCGCGAGCGCGAGGCCGGCTGGTCCAGGGTGGAGTTGGTGTCGATCGTCATGACGATGAAGCCCCACGACGCCAGGCGCGGCCCCCACCAGTTGATGTCGGACTGGTAGGCGGTGTATCCCGGCACCACGACGATGCCGCCCACGGTGCCGCCGGCGTTGGTGGGGTAGTACACCGTGCCTGCGCGGTAGCCGCTCGGGCGGCTGACGGTGAACTGGCTCGTGGCCATCGGGCCGCGGGTGGCTTCAAGCGACGACTCGGTCGGCGCCGGGCCGCGCTGGAAGGGGTTGGTCTGGGCCGAAGCGGCGGTGGCGGCGACGAGGGCGGTGACCGCGAGCGCGGCCTTCATCAGGCGGGAAGTTCCAAACATCGATGTCTCCAGTTTTTGTGACGCTGCCCGCCGTATCTGGCGGGTGGGTTGCCGCACCGAGGCGCGACATGTTGATTTTTTGACGACCGTCCACTTTTCGCATCCGCGGTTTCCATCTACGCGACGCATCAAGACAAAAGTGCTTCGTTGTGATAGCCGCGGGGGAACCGCTTTCGCCTATGAAAATTCTGCGGCGACTCGGGAATACCCCGACCCTGCCGGCAGTGCGGCCGGGCGGTGGAGGACTATGCTGGTGCCGTTGTTTTGAATGCGTGTCCATAAATGATCGATCTTGTGAAGCGCTTCTGGCTGGCCGGCGTGGCGGCCGTCTTGCTCGTGGCGGCGGTCGCGTACCGGGCGATCGAGCCCGCACCGGAGCCTGCGGATGCCCCCGTGGCCGGGGCGCCTCCGGCGGCCGGCCCTGGGGGTGGCGCCGCAGTTGGGGGCGGGTCGGGCGAGAAGGGCGGCCCGGCGCCACGCGACGTGGTCACGCTGACCAACGAGATGGGCCTGGAGCTCGACGCCGCGCGCCTGTTCGAGCTGGGGTTCGCCGGCGGGCTCGTGATGGACGAGAACACCCGTTCCACGGTCGAGGCGCTGGTCAACTCGATGTCGGACCCGCCCACGGAGCAGGAGATGGCCAAGCTCGAGCGCACCCTGCGCGAAGGGCTGCCGCGCGAAGATGCGGAGAAGGCGCTCAAGCTCGTGCGCGACTACCGCGGCTACGTGCACGCGGTGAGCCAGGACATGACGCCCAAGGGCATCCCCGGCTCGCTCGCCGAGGCGCAGCGCTTCTTCGACGAGATGGATGCAGTGCGCCGGCGCTATTTCGACGACAAGACCGCCGAGGCGCTCTTCGGCCCCCACGACCGTTATGCGCGCATCACGATGGAGGCGTCGTTCATCGCGCAAGACGCGACGCTGCCGGCCGACGTGAAGAAGGCGAGGCTCGATGCGCTGCGCGCGCAGCTGCCTGCCGACCAGCGTTCGCTGATTCCCGAGCCCGAGGCGGCCGAGGGCGCGGCGGCGTCGGCACCGGGCTCCTGAGGCGGGGCCCCACACGCCGCACGGGTGGCGGCGAAGGTGCCGTGGGCGACAATTCCGCATGACTTCTGCAGCACCCACTTCCTCCATCACCCTCACGCGGCCCGACGACTGGCATCTGCACGTGCGCGATGGCGCAGCGCTCCACGCCGTGGTCCCCGACACCGCGCGCCAGTTCGGCCGCGCGATCATCATGCCCAACCTGAAGCCGCCGGTGACCACCACGGCGCAGGCCATGGCCTACCGCGAGCGCATCCTGGCGGCAGTGCCGGCCTCCTTGCGCGAGCAGGGCATGACCTTCGAGCCGCTGATGACGCTCTACCTCACCGACAACCTGCCGCCCGACGAGATCCGCCGCGCCAAGGACGCCGGCGTCGTCGCCCTCAAGCTCTACCCCGCCGGCGCCACCACCAACAGCGACGCCGGTGTGACCGACTTGCGCAAGACCTACGCCACGCTCGAAGCCATGCAGCGCGAGGGCCTGAAGCTGCTCGTGCACGGCGAAGTGACGAGCCCCGACATCGATCTCTTCGACCGCGAGAAGGCCTTCATCGACACGCAACTCATCCCCCTGCGCCGCGACTTCCCGGAACTGAAGATCGTGTTCGAGCACATCACCACGCGCGAGGCGGCGCAGTACGTGCCCGAGGCCGGCCCGTACACCGCCGCCACCATCACCGCGCACCACCTGCTCTACAACCGCAACGCGATCTTCCTGGGCGGCGTGCGTCCGCACTACTACTGCCTGCCGGTGTTGAAGCGCGAGGAACACCGCCGCGCGCTGGTGGCCGCGGCCACCTCGGGCAGCGACCGTTTCTTCCTCGGCACCGACAGTGCGCCGCACGCCGCGCACCTGAAGGAGCACGCGACCGGCTGCGCGGGCTGCTACACCGCCATGAGTGCGCTGGAGCTGTATGCCGAAGCCTTCGAGTCCGCCGGTGCGCTCGACAGGCTCGAAGCCTTCGCTAGCTTCAACGGCCCCGCCTTCTACGGCCTGCCGCGCAACAGCGGCACGGTCACGCTGAAGAAGGAGGCGTGGACGCTGCCCGAGGCCGTGCCCTTCGGCGACGCGCAGCTCAAGCCCCTGCGCGGCGGCGAGTCGCTCGCGTGGAAGCTCGCCTGAGCCGCCGCTGAAAGCAAGAACCGCGGCACTTGCGAGCCGCGGTGGTCAAGGCATCACGCCCCGGAGGGCTCGGCGGCTCAGTTGCAGTTCGCGGTGCGGAAATCCGACACGGAGTACGTGTTCGGGTTCGAACAGGCGAACGAGGTGTAGCGCGTGTCGTTGTCCATGAAGCGCTTCATCCAGGCGACGCCGCGCTTGCCGATCAGCGCCTGGTTGCTGTTGCCGCTGTTGGCACACGAGTGCGAGCCGTTGTTGATCTCGAAGTACTGGCGTGCGTTGTAGCGCATGCTGTTGTACATCGGCGAGGCATGCGAGCGCGTGGACGCGATGCTGTCGTTCTCGCAGGCGAAGATCAGCGTGGGCACGGTCATCGACGAGAAGTTGCTCGACGTGTTCCACGGGGCCTGCGGCGCCGCAGCCTTGATCGAGGGGTTGTCGCGCGCCGAGATCAGCGAGCCGCCGCCGCCCATCGACCAGCCCATCACGCCCAGGCGCGAGGTGTCGACCTTGTTGTAGATGGGGCTGCTGCTGGTGCGGCTGAGCGACACCACCTGGCTCAGCGCGGCCATCTGCTGGCGCGAGCGGCTGGACGGCTGGTCGAGCGTGGAGTTGGTGTCGATGGTGATCACCACGAAGCCGTGCGAGGCCAGGCGAGGACCCCACCAGTTGATGCTCGACTGGCGGGCGGTGTAGCCCGGCACGATCGCGATGGCGCCGACGGTGCCGCCGGCGTTGGTCGGGTAGTAGACGGTGCCGGCGCCGTAGCCGCTCGGACGGCTCACGGTGAACGAGCTGACGGTGAACGGGCCGCGGCTGGCTTCCAGCGAGGCGTTGGTCGGGTTCGGGCCCCGGGCGTAGGGGTTGGTCTGGGCGCTGGCGGCGGCCGTGAGGGCCATCAATCCGCCGAGAACGGCCGCCTGCAGCAGGCGCGAGGTGCGTGCGTGGAAGTGCATCGTTGTCTCCTGGAGTTTGGGGAAAGACCGGGACCCGGCTGCATGGGCAGGGCGCCGACGGCTGGAGACATCTTGGTTGGACGCCCGTCCTTTTTCATCCGCAGATGCGAGCTACGCGTTCCATCAATCGCCCTGCGGGCTTTTGTGCTACGCGTGCGTGCGCCGCTCGCGGCTCGCCTCGTGGAGGAACACCCGCACGTTCTTCGGGTCGCGCGCGTGGGAGGGGCTCTGGCCGTACCAGCGCTGGAAGGTGCGCGTGAACTGCGGCGAGTCGGCGAAGCCTGCGAGGTAGGCCACCTGCGTGAGCGAACGTCCGGTGTAGAGCACGTCGTACACGCGGCGCTGCTTGAGCCAGTTCTGGTAGTCGCGCAGCGACATGCCCACCGCCGAGGTGAAGAGCCGGGACATCACCTGGTGCGAGTAGCCGAGCTTGCGTGCGAGCACATCGAGGCTGAGCTCGGGGTGCGCGTCGAGCATGCGGATGAGCGGCAGCGCGCGCGGGTCGGGCGCCGGGGCAGGTGGCAGCACGCGCTGCACCTCGGTCACCGCGCGCGAGAAGACGAGCTCCGCCTCGACGATGCTGGCGCGGCCGTGCAGCAGGGCCTCGAAGCCTTCATGCAGTGCATTGAAGATGTGGCGGTCGAGCTCGCGCACGCCGCCATGCTGCATGGCCCGGAACACGTGGTACGCGCCATGTGCCGGCATGATGTTGAGGCTCAGCAGCGGCACGCCGATCGCGTCCAGCGCACGCTCCACCCGTGGCGGCACCATCGCGGCGGCGGTGGTGAGCACCCGGCCGTCGGCCAGGGTCAGGCGGAAAGGGCGGCCGTCCACGCTGACGAGCAGCACGGCCGGGTGGCGCAGCGTGGTGCCGCTCGAGAGGTGCACGCTGGTGTAGATGAAGCCGTGGTGCCCGAGGACGTAGGAGTTGTCCAGCATGTCGGGGCCCGCCGAGAGCGCGTCCGGGGTGGGGGCAGGGTGCGAAGAAGCCATGGTCGCCTTTCGGGTGGCGGCGCCCTCCCAGTACGCCGAGCGGCCACCTTAGTGCGCCGGTGCACGCGGCGTCTTGTACCGAGTTGCCGCACGCTCCCGTGGAAACCCCGGGCCGTCGATAATCACGGCCGTGAAGCGGGCCAGACCGCCGCTGGTGCAACCCCTGGGGCGGCGCGCAAGCGCCGGGCCGAAAGGCCGCACTGGAGGAAGGTCCGGACTGCACAGGGCGGCGTAGCAGCTAACGGCTGTCCACCGCGAGGTGAGGATCAGAGCAACAGAAACGAGTCACGGCGTCCGCAAGGGCGTGCGGTGAATGAAACGGGCAATCTCTACGCGCAGCAACACCAAATAGGCCGGCGATGATGTGGCTCCGCGGAGCCGGCGGGTAGGTGGCATCGAGCCATGCAGCGATGCATGGCCCAGAGGAATGGCGGTCAGGCCTGGCGCTCTTTCGGGGGCGGCAGGTTCACAGAATCCGGCCTATCGGCCCGCTTCACACTTTTCAGGATGGGCGCCGCGGGGCGCTCGGGGCGGGCGCGCTGCTTGCGCGGCTCGCTCACCGCGCTGGCGCGCGTGGCCGAGGTGGCCTTCGGCTTGCCCGATGGCGCCGCTGGCCGGGGCAGGGTGCTGACCAGCAACGCCCCCGCGACGAACCCGAGCGTGACCAGCACCGGCACGATGCGCCGCAGGCTGGCAGGACGGTGTCGGGGCAGTCGAACGTTCACGATGCCTGCATTGCAGCAGGCCGCGCACGCGACGAGTCCCTCGAAAAGCACGGCAAACACCCGTCGCTACACTGGCTTGCTTCCATGAACCCTGACGCGCACACCCTCTGGCGCGCCCCGCGCTGGGCGCTTGCCTTCCTGCTGGCCTGCCTGGGGATGCTTGGGCCCTTCTCGATCGACACCTACCTGCCGGCCTTCTCCGGCATCGCGCGTGCGGTCGGGGCCACGCCGGTCGAGATGCAGCAGACGCTCTCGGCCTACCTCTTCGGCTTTGCGGTGATGAACCTCTTCCACGGAGCGCTGTCCGACAGCCTGGGCCGGCGCCCCGTGGTGCTCACCGGCATTGCGGTCTTCACCCTCGCCTCGGCCGGCTGCGCGCTGGCCGACCACATCGGCACCCTGGTCTTCTGGCGGGCGGTGCAGGGCATGTCGGCGGGGGCGGGCATCGTGGTGTCGCGGGCGGTCATCCGCGACATGTTCCCGCCGGCCGATGCGCAGCGCGTGATGTCGCAGGTGACGATCTACTTCGGCATCGCGCCCGCCATCGCGCCCATGATCGGCGGCTTTCTCTTCGTGCACCTCGACTGGCACGCGATCTTCTGGTTCCTCACCGCGGTCGGCGTCGCGCTGTGGATCGCCAACTACAAGCTGCTGCCCGAGACGCTGCACGCCGACCAGAAGCAGCCCTTCAACCTGCGCAACCTGATGCGCGGCTACTGGGCGCTGGGCGCCAACCCGCGCTTCTTCGCCCTGGCGCTCGCAAGCGGCATCCCGTTCAACGGCATGTTCCTCTACGTGCTGTCGGCCCCGGTCTTCCTGGGCGAACTGCTGCAGCTTCGGCCCGAACAGTTCTTCTGGTTCTTCCTGCTGACCATCGCCGGCATCATGGGAGGCGCCTTCTTCTCGGGGCGGCTGGCCGGGCGCATCAAGCCGCAGCACCAGATCCGGCACGGCTTCCTGATCATGCTCGTCGTCTCGTTGCTCAACCTCGGGCTCAACCTGGCCTTCACGCCGCATGTGTCGTGGGCGCTGTTCCCGATCGCGGTGTTCGCGTTCGGCTGGGCGCTGATGGTGCCGGTGGTGACGCTGATGGTGCTCGACCTCGTGCCCGAGCGGCGCGGCATGGCCTCGTCGTTCCAGGCCTGCGTGGGCAGCGTGGCCAACGGGTTCGTGGCGGGGGTGATCGCGCCGCTCGTGATGCATTCCACGATCGCCCTGGCAGTGGCCTCGTTGCTGATGATGAGCATCGGCATCGTGGCCTGGGTGTGGGTGAAGCCGCGCGTGACCTAGGACCGGTCGGACGCCCCGGCGCCTCAAGCACGGGTGCCCGAGGCCGATATCCGGTGCAGATGCCCTGCAGTCAGGGCTTTGCGCTGGAGAACGATTCATGATGCCCACCCTGCCTCGCACCCTGGTGGCCGCCCTGTCGGCGCTCGGCCTCCTGGCCGGCGCGCTGCCTGCCCTGGCGGCCGAACCGGTCATCCGCACCTCGCCCGGCCGCCCCGCGTTGATGCGCGACAGCGGCGCCGAGGCAGACGGCAAGGCGGCGAAGAAGCCGCTGGGCAAGGCCTCGGCCGAAGAGGACAGCGAAACCATCGACGCGCTGCGCGAGCGCCTGGCCCGCAAGCTCGGCGCTCAGGCGGCGAGCGAGCGTTCGACCGAGAAGCCGGAGCCCGGGGTGCTGCGCATCGTCGCGCGGCCGGCGGCGCCGGTTGCCGCACCGGCCGCTGCGGCGGCGGTGTCGCCCGGTGCGGCACCCGAGCCCGGCATCCACTGGAGCGAGCCGCGCCGCGCGGTGGCGCCGGTGGCCGCCAAGCCGGCGCCGAAGAAGAAGCCCGATCATTGGTCGTACCACGGCGAGGGCGGACCCGAGCACTGGGGCCACATGAAGTCGGAGTACGCGTTGTGCGGCAGCGGCAAGCGCCAGAGCCCGATCGACATCCGCGACCAGATCTCGGTGCAGCTCGACCCGGTGCAGTTCGACTACAAGCCGACGAGTTTCCGCGTGATCGACAACGGCCACACGGTGCAGGTCAACGTGTCGTCGGGCAACAGCATCGAGGTGATGGGCCGCCGCTACGAGCTGCAGCAGTTCCACTTCCATCGCCCTTCGGAAGAGCGCATCAACGGCCGGCAGTTCGACATGGTCGTGCACCTCGTGCACAAGGACCTGGAAGGCCGCATCGCGGTGGTGGCCGTGCTGCTCGACCGCGGCAGCGTGCAGCCGGTGGTGCAGCAGGTGTGGAACAACCTGCCGCTGGAGAAGAACGAGGAACTCGCCGCGCGCGCCCCCATCGACCTCAACGGCCTGCTGCCCGCCGAGCGCGGCTACTTCACCTACATGGGTTCGCTCACCACGCCGCCGTGCAGCGAAGGCGTGCTGTGGATGGTGATGAAGAACCCGGTGTCGATCGCGCCGGAGCAGATCGGCATCTTCTCGCGCCTGTATCCGATGAACGCGCGGCCGGTGCAGTCGGCCGCGGGGCGCCTGATCAAGGGCTCGTCGAACTGATCGGCTCCGCCCGTCAGGGCAACCGATAGTCGAGCACCGCCATCGATTGCGCCGGCAGCGTGACGAACGCGCCCGGCTTCACCCGGGCGTGGTCGCGTTCGGCGGCGGCCACGCGCGCATCGAACCAGCGGCCGCCGCGCAGCGTGGCGCCGGGCAAGGCCGCACGCACGCGGCGTGCGGTGTCGGCGCTGTTGATGAGCACCACATTCAGCCGCTTGCCGTTGCGGGCCGCGTGCACCCACACGCGCTCGTCGCTGCTGGCGGCCTGGACGAAGTCGCCGCTCAGGCCGGCGAGCAGGCCGAAGCCGTAGTAGGTGGGCCGCAGGCCGCCGCCCATGTCGATCAGGCCGTGGAAGCCGATGCCCTGGTAGGCGAAGTAGTGCGCGAAGCGAAGGCCCGCCTGGGCCGAGCGCAGGGCGAACTCGGCCGCCCACAGCGCCCCCGACTGTTCGCCGATGAAGCGCTGGCTGTCGGTACGCCACGAGAGGCCGTATTCGGTGACGCCCAGTTCGTAGCTGCGGCGATGGCCGAGCGGGTTGGCCTCGGGGTCGGCCAGCAGCCGGCGGTATTCGGCGGGCCAGCGGGTCGCCTCGCTGACGCTCGCCAGGGCTTCGGCCTCGCTGCCGCTGCCGTCGGTCGGGTAGATGTGCCAGGTGAACACGTCCACCACGTCGCCGCAGACCTTGAGGAAGCGCTTGGCGAACTCGGGCGCGGCTGGCATCGCCCCCGACACGCCAGGCCCGGCCACCAGCGCCTTCGGGTCCTCGCGCTTGATGGCCGCGGCCTGCGCGCGGAAGACTTCGCAGTAGCGCTCGGGCGTCCAGCTCGCGTCGCCGCGTGTCACCGCGTAGAGGTCGGGCTCGTTGCCGATCTCCCAGACCGGCACGTGCAAGCCGCGCTCGCGCGCCAGCGCGACGGCATGGGCCGCGTCCTGCGGCGTGTTGGCGGCGGGTTGGCCGGTGCGGTCCTGGAACACGCGGGTCTGGATCAGAAGCTCGCCCCGCGGCTCGCCCAGCAGGCCGAGGTTGAGCTTGAAGAAGTCGAGCTTGTGGCCGCTCATGTCGTCGTCGTCGCCGACGTTTCCGCCCGGAAAGCGCAGCGCCCCGGCCGGCACACGGCGCAGCTCGGCCACGAAGTCGCTCACCTGCATGGCGTTGCTGAAGTTGTAGCCGCGCAGCACGGCGGGGTTGACCGGCCGCAGGCGCTGATCGACGTCGATGCGCAGTTGCACGCTCGCCGGGGGTGCGGCGAGGGCGGGGCTTGAGGTGCAGGCGAGCAGCAGGGCGGCCGCGAGGGCGATGCGGGAGGCGGGTGCGGTCATGGGGGGAGCTTCCGGGGGTTCAGGCGCGGAGCGGGATGCTAGCGGCCTTGAAACCGTTTTCATGCTCTGGTTTTCCCCTCGCTCCGAAGGCCAGGCTCGCACAGAGATGGGGCGTCTACGCCCCAGATGCGAGCCAATGAGGTGCATTTCGGTGGTGCAAAGCAGCCCTGATTTGGCACAAGACCTGCATATGTTGGTGCTTTTCACCCTGACTTGAGGCGTCAACGCTCTTTCGCGGTGCGCCTGCGGACCCTTCAACCCACAAGACCATGGAATCCGTCAAACAAAGCACCGATGCTCTTTTCATCCTTCTCGGCGCCATCATGGTTCTCGCCATGCACGCCGGCTTCGCCTTCCTCGAACTGGGGACCGTGCGCAAGAAGAACCAGGTTAATGCGCTGGTGAAGATCCTGGTCGACTTCAGCGTCTCGACCGTCGCGTACTTCTTCGTCGGCTACCTGGTGGCCTATGGCGTGCAGTTCATGGCCGGCGCCGAGACGCTGGCGCAGAAGAACGGCTACGACCTGGTGAAGTTCTTCTTCCTGCTGACCTTCGCGGCGGCCATCCCGGCCATCATCTCGGGGGGCATCGCCGAGCGGGCGCGTTTCTACCCGCAGCTCATCGCCACCGCGGTGATCGTGGGCCTCATCTACCCGCTCTTCGAGGGCGTGGTGTGGAACAGCAATTTCGGCATCCAGGCCTGGATCAAGGGCGTGGCCGGGGCCGAGCTGCACGACTTCGCCGGCTCGATCGTCGTGCACGCGGTGGGAGGCTGGCTGGCGCTGCCGGCGGTGATCCTGCTCGGCGCGCGCAGCAACCGCTATCGCAAGGACGGCGGCATCTCGGCGCACCCGCCGTCGAGCATTCCCTTCCTCGCGCTGGGGGCCTGGGTGCTGGCAGTGGGATGGTTCGGCTTCAACGTGATGAGCGCGCAGACCATCGACAAGATCTCGGGCCTGGTCGCGGTCAACTCGCTGATGGCGATGGTGGGCGGCACGCTCGTCGCCACGCTCGTGGGCAAGAACGACCCGGGCTTCGTGCACAACGGACCGCTCGCCGGCCTGGTGGCGGTGTGCGCCGGCTCCGACGTGATGCACCCTGTGGGCGCGCTCGCCACCGGCGGCATTGCCGGTGGGGTGTTCGTGCTGATGTTCACCCTCACGCAGAACCGCTGGAAGATCGACGACGTGCTCGGCGTGTGGCCGCTGCACGGCCTGTGCGGCGCCTGGGGCGGCATCGCCTGCGGCATCTTCGGCCTCACCGAGCTGGGCGGGCGGGGCGGCGTGAGCTTCATGGCGCAGCTCATCGGCACCGTGATGGGCGTGGCCTGGGCGCTGGTGGGCGGCTTCGTGGTCTACGGCCTCATCAAGGCCGCCATGGGGCTGCGGCTGAGCCAGGAGGAAGAGCACGACGGCGCCGACCTTTCCATCCACCGCATCACCGCCACGCCCGAGCGCGAGGTGAACTGGTGATGCGCGGGTGAGGAATCAGGGCCGCCGGAAGGGCGGCGGCCGCTTGCGCCGGGCCGGCGTGGCGGCGAAGCGCGCCGGGTCGAAGTCGGTGCGCTGGGCGAGCAGCTCCCCCTCGTCGAGGCGCTCGGCGAGCTGGTCGAGGTCGCGTGCCGAGACGCCGATGCCGGCGAAGTGCTCGCGCCAGCCGTGGACCACCTCGATGACGGCCGCCACCTCGGCGGCTGCTTCGGCGGGCCGCAGGCCGAAGGCCTCGCACTGCGACATCGCGTTGTCGAGCGTCGACTCGCGCCCCTCGACGCCGCAGATGAATTCCTGGTAGCCCTGGCCCGAGTTGGTGGGCAGCACGTCGTACGCCGGCGCGAGCTTGAGGCGGCCGTTGGCGAACGGGTTCACCACCAGCAGCGCGTGGTTCTTCTCGTGGTCGTCGGTGTTGTCGACCAGGATGTTGAAGACCATGCGGCGGAAGAGCTCGCGGGCGTCGTGCTGGTTCACGCCGTCCTGCGTGATGCCCACGCGGCGCAGCAGGCGGGCGAGTTCGGGGTAGCCCAGCTCGGGCTCGCTGCCCGAAGGGGTGGCGGCGCGGATGGCGGTGCCGGCCGAGAGGCTGTGGATGCGCCGGGCGCCGTCGCGGTCGAAGCGGCGGATCGCGAGGGCGTGGGTGCCGGCCAGCGGGATGACGCGGGTTTCGGCCACGGTGATGCCGGCGCGCGCCGCGAGCGTCATCGTGGCGTGCTCGATGAGCGGCGCGTCGACCGGCTCGTGGTTGAAGAACTTCACCACCCACGGCTCGCCGCCGATGTCGATGAGCGCCTTGGGCTTGGCGCCGCCGAGCGGGCTGCCGCCGCCGGCGATGATGCGGGCTTCGGTCGCGCCGATGGGCTCCGAGGCTTCGATCTTGGCCACCACCTCGCTCAGCGCCTGCGCCTGCTCCAGCCGGGGCAGCGGGCCGCCGGCCTTCGGGATGTAGGCCTCGGGCGAGGTGGAGACACCCAGCGCGCCGAAGCGGTCGTCGCCGGCGTAGTAGAGGTACTCCATCAGCGAGAGCCGCTTCGGCTTGTCGACGTAGCGGATGACCTTCTCGCCCCAGCGGTCGGGCCGTGCATCGTCGACCGCGCCGACCGCGCGCTGCGCGTCGCCCGCGAGCCGGCCGGGTGGCAGGAACTCGGTGTCGACGAGCGGGAGGTCTTCGCTGAGGGCAAAGCCGTGCGCGAGCCAGTCGGCCCCGTAGCGCAGCGACACCCCCTTGCCGGCCGCGACCAGCTTCAGCTCGCCGACGTAGCGCGGCGCGGTCGGGTCGCCCAGGTACCAGAGGAAGAGGTCATCGAGGCGCATCGCGCTCCTGCCTGTCTCGTGCGGCCAGGCGCGCTTCGGCCGAGGCCTGCGCGCGGGCGCGGCCCAGCGCCACGGCTTCGCGCACGTCCATCTCGAGCGCACCCTGGTCGTGCTCGGGCGCGGCGAGCTGGCGCAGCTCGCCGTCACGCTGGATGAGCCAGAGCGCCGTGGCGACGATGCCGATGCTCACCGACGGGTCGCCGGCTTCGAGCCGCTGCAGTGTGGCCACGGTCACGCCCATGCGCTGCGCCCAGGAGCGCAGCGACTCCTTGCGGCGCAGGCGCGCCACGGCGAGGTCGGCGCCCAGCTTCTCGATGGCGCCCGCGGTGGCGGGCGGGAGCTGGAGCAGGGCACGGGCAGTCTTTGGCATATGCATAGATGATAACGAAAATGCCATCCTTGTCAACATCTATAAGTACATTTGCCCGCTGCTGCCCTGGACCCAGGACACCCGCCGCGACTCTGGGCACACCGCCTCGGCCTCCCCAGGCTGGCACACGCATTGCATGTATACAAGAAGGTGTTCAAACCGGCCTCGTCTCGGTGCATGCCTGTGGGCACGGCTCCTGCGAAGGCTTCATCAACCACTGGCACGTGCACAGGAGCGCAGCAATGTCTGGAACGGAAATCAACCGTCGCGGGGTTCTCAAGGGGGTGGGAGCAGTGGGTGCCACGGCGGCGCTCGGTGGCCTGAGCGGCCTGGTGCAGGGCCAGGCGCCCATCACCGTCGGCTTCATCTACGTCGGCCCGCGCGACGACTACGGCTACAACCAGGCGCAGGCCGAGGCCGTGGCCGAGGTGAAGAAGCTGCCCGGCATCAAGGCGGTGGAAGAAGAGAACGTGCCCGAGACCACCGCGGTGCAGAAGACCATGCAGGGCATGATCTCGCAGGACGGTGCGGCACTGCTCTTCCCCACGTCCTTCGGCTACTTCGACCCGCACATGCTCACCGTGGCGGGCAAGAACCCGAAGGTGCGCTTCGCCCACTGTGGCGGCCTCTGGAGCGAGGCCAAGCACCCGAAGAACACCGGCAGCTTCTTCGGCTACATCGACGAAGGCCAGTACCTCAACGGCGTGGTCGCCGGTCACATGACCAAGAGCAAGAAGCTCGGCTTCATCGCGGCCAAACCCATCCCGCAGGTGCTGCGCAACATCAACGCGTTCACGCTCGGTGCGCGTTCGGTCGACCCGTCGATCACCACCACGGTGATCTTCACCGGTGACTGGTCCATGCCCGTGAAGGAGGCCGAAGCCACCAACAGCCTGGCCGACCAGGGCATCGACGTCTTCACCATGCACGTCGACGGGCCGAAGGTGATCGTCGAAACCGCCGCCAAGCGCGGCAAGTTCGTCTGCGGCTACCACGCGAGCCAGGCCAAGCTCGCGCCCAATGCGTACCTCACCGGCGCCGAGTGGAACTGGATCACCGCCTACAAGACCATCATCGACGCCGCCCGCACCGGCAAGCCGCACCCCAACTTCGTGCGCGGCGGCCTGAAAGAGGGCTTCGTGAAGCCTTCGCCCTATGGCTCGATGGTCACCGCCGCCGCCAAGAAGAAGGCCGACGAGGTCAAGGCCTCGATGATCGCGGGCAAGTTCGACATCTTCAAAGGCCCGCTGAAGGACAACACCGGCAAGGAAGTGATCCCCGCCGGCAAGACCTTCGCGCAGACCGACGTGGCCCTCGAAGGCATGAACTACCTGGTCGAAGGCGTGGTCGGGAAGGCATGACCGGCGGGCCTTGCTTGATCGAACCACGCTGAGTCATGGCCCTGTCTGCCCGCAGCACTGAAACACTGGAAGCCGTCGCGCTTCCGGTGCTTGCGATGACGGGCGCGCTGCTGCTGTTCGGCGTGTTCATCTGGGCGGGTGGCAAGAGCCCGGTCGAGGCCTGGGCGCTGCTCTTCAAGGGCGCCTTCGGCGACTGGTTCTCCTGGCAGAACTCGCTGCAGCGTGCGGCGCCCTTGATGCTGACGGCGCTGTGTGTGGCGATCCCGGCGCGGGCGGGGCTCATCGTCATCGGCGGCGAGGGGGCGCTGGTGCTCGGGGGCCTGGCCTGCGCCGGGCTTCCCTATCTCTTCGCACCGCCAGGGAATGCGTTCGGCACGGCGCTGCTGCTGCTGGCCGCGGCACTGACGGGTGCGGTGTGGATCGCGCTCGTGGGCGCGCTGCGCCAATGGCGCGGCGTCAACGAGACCATCAGCAGCCTGCTGCTCGCCTACACCGCCATTGCTCTTTTCAAGCACTTCGTCGAAGGGCCGATGCGCGACCCGGCGAGCCTGAACAAGCCCTCGACCCGCACGCTCGGCGACGGCCTGCTCATCGGCGGCATGGCCGGCACCGACATCCATTGGGGCCTGGTGTTCGGCGTGGTGGCCTGCGTCACGCTGGGCCTGTGGCTCTTCTTCACCACCTCGGGTTTTGCCACGCGCATCGTCGGCGGCAACACGCGGGCGGCGTTGCTCGTCGGCCTGCCGGGCACCCGCCTGATGGTCGGTGCCTGCGCGATCGGGGGTGCCTGCGCCGGCCTCGCGGGCGGCATCGAGGTCGCCGCGGTGCACACCAACGCCAATGCCTCGCTCATTGCGGGCCTCGGCTACACCGGCATCCTCGTCTCCTTCGTCGCGCGCCACAACCCGTGGGCGGTGATCCCGGTGGCGGTGCTCTTCGGCGGCTTCGGCGCGGCGGGCAGCCTGCTGCAGCGGCGCATGGACGTGCCCGATGCCTCGGTGATGGTGCTGCAGGGCTTTGCCTTCCTGCTGATCCTCGCGAGCGAGGCCCTGCGTGGCAAGCTCTTCGCGCCGCGTGTGCCCAAGTCCGTGCCTGCGCCGCAACCCGTGCCTGGGGTGGCGGAGGCCGCCACATGAGCACGACCGAGATCTTCCTCAACGTGCTGATCGCCGTGCTGGGCGGCGCCATCCGCGTGGGCACGCCCTTCCTGCTGGTGAGCCTGGGCGAGTGCATCACCGAGAAGTCGGGCCGCATCAACCTCGGCCTCGAAGGCGTGCTGGTCTTCAGCGCGATGGCGGGTTTCGGCGGCGCCTACCTCAGCGGCAACGTGTGGGTCGGCGTGCTGCTGGCCGGCGGCTGTGGCGCCTTGCTGTCGTTGCTGCACGGCCTCGTGTGCTCGCTGCCGCGTGTGAACGACATCGCCACCGGCATCGCGCTGATGCTGCTCGGCAGCGGCCTCGCGTTCTACCTCGGCAAGCCGCTGATCCAGCCGCAGGCGCCGCAGATTCCGTCGCTCGACCTCGGAGCCTGGAGCAGCTCGCCGCAGATCAGGTCGGCATTGCAGATCAACATGCTCTTCCCCATCGGCGTGGCGCTCGCGGCGTTGCTGGCCTGGGGCTTCAAGGCCACCCGCTTCGGCCTCGTGCTGCGCATGGCGGGCGATTCGAGCGATGCGGCGCGGGCGCTCGGCTACTCGGTCAACGGCATCCGCATCGCGGCCACCTGTGCCGGCGGCTTCATCGCCGGCCTCGGTGGCGCATCGCTATCCCTCTATTACCCCGGCAGCTGGAACGAAGGCCTCTCCAGCGGCCAGGGCCTGATCGCCGTCGCGCTCGTCATCTTCGCGCGCTGGAGTCCGTGGCGCTGCCTCGGTGCGGCGCTGCTCTTTGGCGGGGCGGGTGCGCTCGGCCCCGCACTGCAATCGGTGGGCATCAGCAGCGGCTACTACCTCTTCAATGCCGTGCCCTACGTGCTGACGCTCGCGATTCTGATCTGGACCTGCTCGCCCACACGCAGCCTCAAGGGTGCGCCGATGGAGCTGGGCCTCACACGCTGAAGGAGTCGTCGATGAGTGGATTGGGTGGGTTGAACAAGTCGCCGAATGGCGTGGTGATGGGCCTGGTGCAGCTGCAGCTGCCGGTCGTGAAGACCAAGGCCGATCTGGCGGCGCAGACGACGCGCATCGTCGAACTCGTGGGCAAGGCGCGCCGCAACCAGGGCACGATGGACCTCGTCGTCTTCCCCGAGTACTCGCTGCACGGCCTGTCGATGGACACCAGCCCCGAGATCATGTGCACGCTCGACGGCCCCGAGGTCGCGGCGTTCAAACAAGCGTGCATCGACAACAAGATCTGGGGCTGCTTCTCCATCATGGAGGCCAATCCGCAGGGCAACCCGTACAACAGCGGCGTCGTCATCGACGACACCGGCGAGATCAAGCTCTACTACCGCAAGCTGCACCCCTGGGTGCCGGTCGAGCCCTGGGAGCCGGGCAACCTCGGCATCCCCGTCTGCGACGGGCCCAACGGCAGCAAGCTCGCGCTCATCATCTGTCACGACGGCATGTTCCCCGAGATGGCGCGCGAGGCCACCTACAAGGGCGCCGAGATCGTGATCCGCACGGCGGGCTACACGGCGCCGATCCGCCACGCGTGGAAGATCACCAACCAGGCCAACGCCTTCTGCAACCTCGTC